>JAFWRC010000059.1 GCA_017508825.1 Lachnospiraceae bacterium | reverse complement strand
GCTACAGCGCGATGGAGCGGCTGGAGCCTTCGGGTGTGGAAAACGGCATTGTTTTTCTCGGTAAGGATAAGGTCAAGGCCAACATCGGTATGAAGGTGATGCGCGGCGGAGCAGATGCCTATATGGCGCTTCTGGATGCCGGACGGAACTGGTATGACTGTACGCACGAATGTGATCTGCTGCTGGAGCGTGAAGAAAAACTGGAGCTGATCGTAACACCGCTGAACGGAAAAGACGTCAAAACGATCCCGGTGTATCTGAGCGGCATCCCCAGACGCGACCGGCGCTCGACCAGGATCCATCTGGAGCTGAAGATGCTTTCGGAATCCAAAGCGGGACTGACGATCACGGATATGGGCTTCGGTGAGTTTTTCCCGCCATCGGGCCTGCAGTGGGAGTCGGAGTTTAAGATTATTTAACACTGAGGTGTTTAATGAGCAAAGTATATGAATGCGTCGGGCGCTATGCGCAGACAGCTTATACGATCAAGAATACAATGATCCGGGTGTGGTGTCTGGAGGAATTGTGCTATTACATCTGTGAGCATGCAGTCCTTCTGGACGAGAGTTTTGCCACGCAGGATCTGCTGGACTGGCTGTCGGAGGAATGCGGCTTAAAAGAGCTGGCCAGACAGTTAAAGGTGACCAGACGCCAGAGTATGAAGCTGGAATCCTTTGTGCTGGAGATCCTGGATGCGGCGAACTACGCGGATGAGAATGAGAAAAAAGAGATCGCCCGTGTGATCCGCGCGAACCGGGATATGCCCGCATTGGAGCGGTCTATGGTACTGGCGGAGTATTTCCTGCGGGAAGGTCATTATATCCAGGCGCTGAACCTTTATGATGAACTGGAACGCACGGAAGCCGGAAAACTCGGGGCGCAGCGGCGTGCTGTGATCCTATTAAACCGCGGTGTTGTTTATGCACGGATGTTTTATTATGAGGATGCTGCGGAATACTTTAAGAGCTCTTATGAGACCGGCGGCGGCGAGATCGCGCTGTTTTCCTATCTTGCGGCGAAACGCATGCAGCTGAAAGATGGAGAATACTTAACGTTTTTATCGACTTTGCCCGAAGATTATAAAGAGACGGCGGAAGTGGAGCAGGAACTGGAAAAACTGCGCAGGCAGTTTGGAGAGAGTGCGCAGAACAACCGGCAGAAGGAACTGCGGCAGCTTAAATCCATCGGAAAATCCACGGAGTTTGAACAGATGACGCAGCGTGTGCTGGAAGAGGAAAAGGCAAGATACCGCAGGTTTTTGGCAGAGTAGCGCGGAGTAGGATGCATGGGACTGTTTGCAAAGCTCAAACAAAAATGGGATAACTGGTACTATCGGGATTTTGAGGATGAGCCCGGGGATTGGGACGAAGAAGAGATTGATGATGAAAAAGTCAGTCCCGAGACCCGTGCTGCGTATTTTAAGGATGTGGATACCCGTACCGTCTATGTACTCGAGAATATGGGGCAGATGGCGGAAGCGGCGGAAAAAATGGAGCAGTGCCAGGGCGAGTACAATGCCGTCACCGACCTGCTCACAGATATGGAAGAGATCGAGGCGCTGCCCAAGGATGTGCGTGTCGTGATCATGGAACTGGCGCAGACGATCGAAAACCTGGAGAAGGAGCGGCGTCAGGTGTATATGGATTCCGGCAAGCTGAGTGAGGCCAGGATCAAACTGATCGAGCGTTACGAAGACGAAGTGCCGAACGGGATCCGGAAGATCAAGGAAGCGGAGGATTACCGCAAACTGGTCAAGATGGATATGCGCAAGATGGAGGCGGAACGTAATTCATGCCGCTACCAGATGCGCGAAGCTATGGGGATCGTAGCCAACAGCCGCGGTATCGCGATGATCTGTGGCGGGGCGATGATACTGGCGATCATCCTGCTGGTGGCATTGCACATTGTATATCAGATGGATGTAACGCTGGGGTATCTCCTGATCGGCGGAGCCGGCGCGCTGACGCTTACCGTATTGTTTGTGCGCTATCAGGATGCGCTAAGGGATATCCGGCGGCTGGAAAAAGTCCGGGATAAGACCATCAGCCTGCAGAATACGGTCAAGATCCGTTATATCAATAATACGAACCTGCTGTCCTATCTGTATATGAAGTACGGCGTGGATTCGGCAGCCGAGCTGGAAGCGGACTGGGAAACCTATATGGACGAGATCAATGCCCGGGCCAAGGACGAGAAGCTGAAGGAAGATCTGGAGTACTATTACAATAAACTGACGAAGATGCTCAAGGATATGAACATCCGCGACCCGGAGATCTGGACCAGACAGACACAGGCCCTGATCGATCCGAGGGAAATGGTGGAAGTCCGTCATGCGCTGATCGGCCGCCGGCAGAAACTGCGGGAGCGGCTGGAGTATAACCGCGAGATCGCGGAGAAAGCCCAGAAGAAGATCAAGGATCTGGCCAAGGCATATCCGCAGTATTCCCAGGAGATCGCCGGCATCGTGAAGCGATACGAAGGCGCCGGCTGACAAAAGAAAGCCTTCTGCCGGTTGAATTTTCGTAAAAAGTTTCCACGAATTCATTATAGACAGAAGCGTGGAATCGTTTTATACTACCAACTGAAGAACACCACATAGGAGGAACCGCGATGAAACCCATCAAGGAAGGTAAAGTAAGAGAGATCTATGATAACGGCGACAGCCTGATCATGGTAGCAACGGACCGTATCAGCTGCTTTGATGTGATCTTAAAGAACATCATCCGCAAGAAAGGTACCGTGTTGACCCAGATGTCCCGTTTCTGGTTTGATATGACCAAGGATATCGTACCGAATCATATGATCACAACGTATGTTAACGAGATGCCGGAATTCTTCCGGAAACCGGAATACACCGGCAACAGCATGATGTGCAAGAAACTGAAGATGCTGCCGATCGAGTGCATCGTTCGCGGCTACATCACCGGCAGCGGCTGGGCAAGCTACCAGAAGAACGGCACGGTCTGCGGGATCACCCTTCCGGAAGGCCTGAAGGAATCCGAGAAACTGCCGCAGCCGATCTACACCCCGAGCACCAAGGCAGAGATCGGTGATCATGATGAGAACATCTCCTTTGAGCGCTCCGTAGAAGTGCTGGAGAAGGAGTTCCCGGGCAAGGGACAGG
>JAFWRC010000058.1 GCA_017508825.1 Lachnospiraceae bacterium | reverse complement strand
GCAACTCCCTGATGATCCTGTGCAGCAAGATGGGTATGGACTTTGCCGCAGGCGCACCGAAGAAATACCAGCAGGATCCGGAACTGGTGAAGATCTGCGAAGGTTATGCAAAAGAGAGCGGCGCAAGCATTCTGATCACGGAAGATGCAAAGGAAGCCGTGAAGGATGCCGACATCATCTATACCGATGTGTGGGTTTCCATGGGTGAGCCGGACGAGATCTGGGAAGAGCGCATTCGCGAACTCTCTCCGTATAAAGTAACGAAGGAACTGATGTCGCTGGCGAAGCCGGAGGCGATCTTCCTGCACTGCCTGCCGGCATTCCATGATCTGAAGACAGCAATCGGTAAGGAAAAAGGCGAGCAGTACGGCATCACCGAGATGGAAGTGACCGATGAAGTGTTTGAGAGTCCGCAGTCCAAGGTATTTGAGGAAGCGGAGAATCGTATGCATACCATCAAGGCAGTGATGGCTGCAACTCTCGGGTATTCTACTATATGAAAGCAGAGATCTTAAGAGCGATCCGTAACAGCAAAGATCATATCTCCGGACAGGAACTGTGCGAGCGCTTCGGCGTGTCGCGCACAGCCGTCTGGAAGGTGATCAAGCAGTTACAGGCGGAAGGTTATGATATTGAGGCCGTGACCAACAAAGGCTATAAACTGTTGAGTTATCCGGATCTGATCAGCGCGTGTGAACTGATGAGCCGTGTGAACACGCAGTGGGCCGGACGGAAGGTATACTTCCGCAGGGAACTGACTTCGACCAATGAGTATGCTAAACTTGCGGCCGAGGAAGGTGCCGTACACGGGGCCTTGGTGGTAGCGGATAAGCAGACCAGCGGAAAAGGCCGCAGGGGGCGGACGTGGATCTCGCCGGCCGGCCAGAACATCTATATGTCGCTGCTGCTGCGACCGGATTTTTCACCGAACAATGCATCGATGCTGACACTACTGATGGCGGTGAGCGTGGCGGAAGTGCTGCATCATCTGCATCCGGAACTGCCGGTGGGGATCAAGTGGCCAAATGATGTGCTGATCGGTGATAAGAAGGTGTGCGGGATACTGACGGAAATGGATGCGGAGCCCGATTACATTCACAATGTGATCGTGGGTGTGGGCATCAACGTGAACCAGACCGAGTTTGACGAAGAACTGCAGGCGATGGCGACGTCCCTGAAACTGGAAAAAGGTATGCCGGTGGACCGTGCGCAGATCATCCTGGGCGTGATGGACTATTTCGAATACTATTACGGGCTCTTTACCGAGCACCAGGACGTATCGGATTTTGTGAATATCTATGACAGTTATCTGGTGAACCGCGGAAAGGAAGTGCGGGTGCTGGATCCGAAGGGAGAATACGAGGGCAAGGCGGAAGGGATCAATGACCGCGGCGAACTGATCGTAAACCTGCCGGACGGCGGCGTACGGACGGTTTCTTCCGGAGAAGTGTCGGTCAGGGGAATTTATGGCTATGTCTGAATTGGAAGAAAAATATGTGCTCTGCGGCGCCAGTGCGTATGAGCAGAAGTACTTTTTTAATGAGCAGGAGTACGGAAATCTGCCGGAAGCGGTGAAAGAGGAACTGCATATCCTGTGTGTTTTGTTCACCGAGGAAGTGGGCGGTGTGTTTACGATCTCTTTTGATGAAGAAGGCGGCGTACTGCTGCATACCGAAGCGGCGGAGGAAGATTATCTGTACGATGAGGTGTCTGCCGGCCTGATGGTGGGACAGGTGCGTATGAAGCGCCGGGAATTGTTTGAGACGCTGAGCCTGTATTACAGAGTGTTTGTTCTGCATGAAGATATAAAACTGGAGGAATAAGCCATGTTACTTACGGTAGATGTAGGAAATACCAATATCACTTTCGGATTATTTGAAAAGAAGGAGCTGGTGCATACCTTCCGACTGATGACGTCCACGCTGCGTACTTCGGATGAATACGGTGCAGCGATCTTGGGACTGCTCTCCCATAACGGGATGAAGAAAGAACAGGTTGAGGGCGTGATCGTTGCCAGCGTAGTGCCGAATGTTATGCATTCCCTCGTAGGTGCGATCGAGCGTTATGTAGGGCACAAGCCGATGATCGTAGGACCGGGGCTGAAGACCGGTATCCATATCGTGACCGAGAATCCCAAGGAGATCGGTCCGGACCGTATCGTGGATGCGGTAGGTGCGTATGAGAAATACGGCGGACCGGTGCTGGTGCTGGATTTCGGAACGGCGACTACCTACGACCTGGTAAATGAAAAAGGCGAGTTTGTTGCCGGTATCACGGCACCGGGTATCAAGATCAGTGCCAAGGCGCTGTGGGAAGATACCGCGAAACTGCCGGAAGTCGAGATCAAAAAGCCGGATACCATCCTGGCACAGAATACCGTGACCAGTATGCAGGCCGGACTTGTATACGGACAGATCGGCCAGACCGAATACATTGTCAAAAAGGTGATCGAGGAATCGGGCCTGCAGAATGTAAAGGTCGTAGCGACCGGCGGTCTGGGATCCATCATCGCAGACGAGACGGACGTGATCGAAGTGTACGACCGTATGCTTACGCTTGACGGCCTGCGCATGATCTACGAGAAGAACGCATCCAGGGTATGAGAGAAAATCTTTTATCCCCGTTAAATATCGGCAACGTCACTATCGACACACCGATCATACTGGCTCCGATGGCCGGAGTAACAGACCTGCCTTTCCGTCTGCTGTGCAAACAGATGGGGGCGGGACTTTTGTGTATGGAGATGGTGAGCGCCAAGGCGATCCATTATAAGAATAAGAATACCGAGAGCCTGATGGCCATCGATGAACGGGAACTGCCGGTCTCTCTGCAGCTTTTCGGCTCGGAGCCGGAACTGATGGCAGAGGTGGCACATAGT
>JAFWRC010000057.1 GCA_017508825.1 Lachnospiraceae bacterium | reverse complement strand
GGGCACTGAAGGAACGCGGACATCAGGTGGTACTGCTGGATGTGTATCTTGGATTTGACGGAAATGCAGAAAATATCTTTGCGGATCCCAGAGACTGGTCGGAAGGGATCGGCGCCATCAAGGAAGAAAGCCCGGATCTGGAAGCGGTAAAGGCGCTTCGTCCGGACGGGGACAAGCATTTCTTTGGACCGAATGTGATGAAGATCTGCGAGCAGGCGGATGTGGTATTTATGGCGTTGCACGGCGCAAACGGTGAGGACGGCAAGATCCAGGCAGTCTTTGAACTGAACGGTATCCCGTATACCGGAACGGATCATCTGAGCAGCGCGATCTGTATGGACAAGGGGCTGACCAAGGAACTGTTCAAGGCCGGCGGAATTCCGACACCGGAAGGCTACAGCATTCGGCTGGGGGATGAAGTAAAGAATGTGAAATATCCGGCGGTAGTCAAGGTGAACAACGGCGGATCTTCCGTTGGTGTATACTTTGTCAATAACGACGCGGAACTGAAGGCGGCATTGGAGCAGGCCAAGGCATATGACGACGGTGTGGTGATCGAGCAGTACATCAAAGGCCGCGAGTTTACCTGCGGTCTGATCGACGGCCATGCATTGCCGCTGGTAGAGATCGAACCGCTCCAGGGCAGCTATGATTACAAGAACAAATATCAGCCGGGAATGACAAAAGAGACCTGCCCGGCCAACCTTTCCAAAGAAAAGACTGAAGAGATCCAGCGTACGGCGGAGGCGGCATGGAAGGTATTGCGCCTGCGTTCCTATGCACGAATGGACTTTATGATGAACGAAGACGGTACGATCTACTGCCTGGAGGCAAACACCCTGCCGGGCATGACCCCGATCTCTTTGCTGCCGCAGGAAGCAGCCGCAACCGGCATGAGCTATCCGGAACTGTGCGAGAAGCTGATTGAAGTATCGCTCGGGAAATAAGGAAAGCAGGAAATACATAGAGGAACACGGAAATGAAAGGGATCACGTTAAAAAATCTGGAAAAAGTCTGCGGCGGGAAGCTGTATTATGCGGAGAAAGCGCCGGATGCTTTCGATAAGGAAGCTGCCTGCGTGGTGATCGATTCCCGTCTGATCGAGAAGGACGGTATCTTTATCGCGACCAAAGGCGAGAAGGTGGACGGGCACAGTTTTATCGGACAGGTCTTTGAAAAGGGTGCACTGGGCGTGGTGTGCGAGAAACTGCCCGAGGAACCTTGCGGTCCCTGCATTCTGGTAGAGGACAGTTTCAAGGCGCTCACCGCGATCGCGACTTTTTACCGACAGCAGCTGGACTGCAGGATCGTGGGCATCACCGGCAGCGTGGGTAAGACCAGTACCAAGGAGCTGATCGCATCGGTTCTGCGCAGTGGTGTTGAAACCTACGCGACCGAAGGAAACTTTAATAATGAAATCGGTGTGCCGCTGACGATCCTGAAGATCCGTAAGCAGCATAAGATGGCTGTGGTAGAGATGGGCATCAATCACTTCGGTGAGATGAGCCGCCTGACGGCAGTTGTGAAGCCGGATATCGCGGTACTCACCAACATCGGGGAATGCCATCTGGAAGCACTGGGTGACCGGGACGGCGTACTCAGGGCTAAGACGGAGATCTTTGAAGGGCTGAAGGAAAATGCCGCAGTGATCGTGAACGGTATGGATGATAAGCTGTGCACGATCGGTGAAGTGGCAGGAAGAGCGCCGGTCCGCTATGCGCTGCAGCCGGACGGATGTGCGGACGGTAAGGCGGCGGACTACAGTGCGCAGATCAAAAAATCCGGTGAGATGCAGGGAAGTCAGGTGACGATCTTCGGACCGGAGGGATTGCGTTTTGATGTGACGGTTCCTTTGCCGGGAAAACATATGGTACTGAATGCGCTGGCGGCTACCGCAGTGGGACGTCTGGCAGGGCTTTCTGCGGAGCAGATCCGGAGCGGGATCGAGAGCGTGCGGATCGTGGCAGGACGCGGGCGTTTGATCAAGTGTTCCGGCTATAACGTGATCGATGACTGCTACAATGCCAATCCGACTTCCGTAAAAGCTTCGATCGATGTGCTCTGTACGGAGTTTGCCACGGGGCGGACGGCGATCCTGGGGGATATGTTTGAACTGGGAACCCAGGAAAAAGAACTGCACGCAGCGGTAGGACGCTATGCAAAGGAAAAGGGTGTGGCCCGTCTCATTGCCGTTGGTGCGTTATCGAAGAATATGGCAGATGCTTATGGAGACGGTGTGGAGTACTATGAGAGTACGGAAGCACTGCTGGAAGCGCTGCCGGGACTGGATCTGAACGGACAGAATGTGCTGGTCAAAGCTTCCCACGGAATGCATTTTGAGAAGGTGGTTGCAGCACTGACCGAAACAAACGGGGGTAACTGATCAGAACAGCCGGAAATGTTTGTTGTAAATAGGGATGTAACCGGTAGAACGGATGAGTTCGGAACGGTTATGATTGGGAAACGGGGGTATACGAAATGAATGCAGATGTATTGATCATTGGCGCGGGACCGGGTGGTATCTTTTCCGCTTACGAACTGGTAAAGTTAAAACCGGATTTAAAGATCTCGGTCTTTGAGATGGGGCATCCGCTGCACAAGCGCAAATGCCCGATCGACGGTGAGAAGGTAAAAAGCTGCATCGGCTGTGAGACCTGTTCCATTATGAACGGTTTCGGCGGTGCGGGCGCTTTTTCGGACGGCAAATACAATATCACGAACCAGTTCGGCGGTACACTGTACGAATACATCGGCAAGAGAAAAGCCATCGAACTGATGGAATATGTGGATCAGATCAATTTAAGCCATGGCGGCGAGGGAACACATCTGTATTCCACGGCGAATACCGAGATCAAAAAACTGTGTCTGCAGAATGACCTGCATCTTCTCGATGCATCGGTGCGTCATCTGGGCACGGATGTCAATTATATCGTTCTGGAAAACATTTTCAATGAATTAAAAGATAAGGTTGATTTTCACTTCAATGCGACTGTGGAACGGGTGCGCAAGACGGACGATACCTACGAGATCGATGTGAAGGAAAAGGACGGGGACAGGTCCTACAGCGGAAAGTATTGCATCATCTCTGCGGGTCGCAGCGGCAGCAAGTGGATGGAGACGGTCTGCAGCGATCTGCAGATACCGACCAAATCGAACCGTGTAGACATCGGCGTGCGCGTGGAACTGCCGGCCGCAGTATTTTCCCATTTGACCGATGAACTCTACGAAAGCAAGATCGTCTACCGTACGGCAAAATACGGGGATCTGGTGCGTACCTTCTGTATGAACCCCAAGGGTGCGGTAGTTAACGAAAACACCAACGGTATCGTGACGGTAAACGGCCACAGTTATGAGGATCCGGAGAAACAGACGGAGAATACGAACTTTGCTTTGCTGGTTGCGAAACATTTTTCCGAGCCGTTTAAGGACAGCAACGGCTACGGCGAGAGTATCGCAAGGCTTTCTAATATGCTTGGCGGCGGCGTGATCGTACAGCGTTTCGGCGACCTGATCACCGGACACCGCAGTACGCAGTCGAGGATCAACGAAGCCTTTATCACACCGACACTGAATGCGACGCCGGGTGACTTAAGCCTGGTGATGCCCAAACGTATCTTAGACGGTATCATCGAGATGATCTACAAGCTCGATAAGATCGCACCGGGTACCGCAAACGATGATACCCTGCTTTATGGTGTAGAAGTAAAATTCTACAACATGGAAGTGGAGATCGACGAGAATTTAGAGACCTTACATAAAAATCTTTTCATCATCGGAGATGGCAGCGGGATCACACATTCCTTATCCCACGCCTCTGCCAGCGGTGTACACGTAGCAAGATATATTGCAAAAGTTTGACGATAGAAGAATAAGTTGTTTCAATTGACTTATCAAAACAACTGGTAACAAGTAGGTGACCGGTTACCGTTACAAAAGTGTTAAGAATCTTAACAAATCCGTAAAGGTACGCGGTTACCTGCTAAGTGGCGAGAATATAGGAGTTATATTTATACAGGGGAGTAAATAAGATGGGATTATTAGACTTGTTTAAAAAGAACAAAATAGAAGAAGTTATTGAAGGAAACGGTAATATCTTACTGAAACATTTTGGAGCAAAGTGTAAAATAAATACGGACCATGTTGCTTATTCAGATAATGATACTGCCAGAATTGAAAAGAACTGTGTCATTCTGGAAAAAATGGGAATGCCTGCCTATAAGGAATTGAAACTCGTACCGGTGGACTCTGTTGTGGAAATAGAGGAAAAACAGGAATTGGTATTACATCTGATCTTTGATTTCTTTGTAGGAAGAAAAGCCTTCAACAGATTAAACGGCAGAGGGGATGCAGATGATGCGGATGTTATGATGTTGGCATTGAAATATGCTCCGGAGTTGCAGCAGTTAGCAAGTCATCTGTCCGCAATATCCAAAGGCGAGATCGGGGAAGATAAATTAAACGATCTGGCATTTCTTGGGGAACAGGCTGTGGTGCTGGCATGGGCATTGGGATTGGCTGAGAAACCGACGGAGAATAAACTGACGTTAGGAAGTAATTTGGTAAATATATTTGAGAAATATAACGGGATACAGGAGCTGATTGACGGAAGCAATCTCTTGCCGAAAGAGGAAATCATGGAGTATGCGGATTATATTTCCAGACTGGATTTCTATTGTATGGAGCTCACATTAGCCAAAAAAGGTATGGAATCGTTACAGGATCTGAAATTCGATTGCATTCGTGAACATAAGTCTGCAATTGACAAAGTAACCTCTTTCAGTATGGATACGTATCTGAGTGCAAAGTAGTTCATTTTTGAAAAACCATGAGGTCCGTCCCCGTGGTTTTTTCGATATTTTTTAAGGAGGAAAGCCAAATGTTTTTTAGTCAAAAGTATCCCGAGATCATGGCATCGATCGAGGAAAAATTACAAAAACAGGTGGAGGATAAAGGTCTTGATTTTGAAACGGTAAGAAAAGATGTGGAAGACGGACTGAAGTACGAGATCGAGTTTTACGGGATCGCGGGCTTTGGAAGCAGCTATGCTTTGATGAGAACGCCGGGACCGTTGTTTTTTGAGTATAAGGATGTTTTCTGGGCGTGCGGAAGAGAAGCCACGACTATGGGCGGGGAAGACATTGCCGTCGTATTGGTTGTTTTTAATAACGGCGAGGAACTGATCGTTAAGATCCGGGACAAAAAGGATGAGAAGGAGATCCTGTCGAGGATCCAAAAAGCAAATAAGAAAGCGATGGTCGGATACACAAAAGCAAACCAGGCGCTTTATGAGGAGCATAAGAAAAGCCTGGGGATCGAAGAGGAGCCACCGAAAAAGACAACGGCTCCGGAGCCGGAAGAAAAGCTTTCGGAGGAGCGGATCGCTTCTACGATGCGCAAATTTCAGAAGATCATGGATCTTTCCGGGAGACTGAAAGCGCTGGACGGAAAATGGTATGTCAAAACAAATGCTCCGGCGGTAAAAGAGGAGATACTGAAGTGGAACTGGGAAAATTATGCGCACATGCCGGAAGAATACATCTATATCCTTACATTAACGAACGGCTTTTGCGTAGATTATGACTCCGAGGTCGGATACTTTACGCTTTATTCTTTTTCCTCGGACAGCGATGTAAATGATCTGTATAACAGAAGTCTGGAAGAGATGAAGGAGCGGAAATACTCTTCCTACGAAAACTGTAAGCCGTCTTTTGGCTGGATCAACCACAAAATGCTTTATTACAACCCGTATACAGCCGAGATGTTTATTGAAAAAGAAAGATATAAATATGAGAAAATAGAGAACTTTGAAAAAGAGATCCTGGATGAAGTGATCCGTTATCTGGAAACAAAAGTAAAACGTTTTGAGCAGAAAGAGGAGCTTTTAACAATAGCGTCGGCAAATCCCCTTAAGGAAATGTATGATGAACTGTTGAAATACAGGGAAGAAAAAGATGAGGATTTCCAACATATCGAGATATACGAACCGCTCAGCAAAGAAGAAATAGCGGCATGGGAGAAGGAAAATCATACCAGCCTTCCTGAAGACTATAAGAACTGGCTGCAGCTGTCCAATGGCGCAAGCTTTGGCAATAAGTATATATACTCTTTGGAACAGGTAGATACAAAGGAACTTGCCATAGGCCCGGATAATGAGAAGGGATATATCATGATCGCCGACTTGTCAGGGTGCTCGGATATCCTTGTTTTTGATCCCGAAACTGCAGAGCTTTTTGTGCTGGATGATGACGGAGATATCCGGGAGGGGGATTTTGAGATTGATATCTTTGAAGATGGTTTTGAATATCTGGAAGATATGTGATGCTGAGAGGACGATATGAACGGCGTAAACAAAACATTATTCATACCTTTGCAAGTAGGTGACCGGTTACCGTTACAAAAGTGTTAAGAATCTTAACAAATCCGTAAAGGTACTCAGTTACCTGCTCACGTAGCAAGATATATTGCAAAAGTTTGACGATTATGTATTCAGTTTAATTCATAGCCCACGTGATAAGTAGTCCTTACCCAAAAAAATAGCACGCCTGTATAGGGCGTGCTGATTCTTGCCTTTTTGATATCGTAGCTGAACGAACCTTTTTAAAGCTAAATTCGTAATTTCTACGGTTTAAACAGATTTTATAAGGTCCAGGCACATTACAGTTTAGCGAATCTTCCTACTTCCTTGTTCAGTGCGTTACTGATATTCTGGTTTGTATCTACCAGAGTATTAACATCCACGATATTATCGCTGATCTCGCCTGCGCTGCGTTCTG
This sequence comes from Lachnospiraceae bacterium, assembly GCA_017508825.1. GTDB lineage: Bacteria > Bacillota > Clostridia > Lachnospirales > Lachnospiraceae > NK4A136. Next base: position 4,568 of record JAFWRC010000057.1, on the reverse strand, counting down.
CCTCACGTATGGCATCTGCAGATACTACTACAGAATCGCTTATGGCGGTCACAGCCTTGCTCATGGAACCCATTGCCGTATACAATTCATCGGTAGATTTAAGCAGACCGGTAAGCACTTCGTTGAAATGCGCCGCGCTCTTCTCATATTTATCGCCGGTATGCACATAGGCATCATAATCTCCAAGAACTACATCATTTATAAACTCTATAACTGCCGTGGCATTTTCGGAAAGTTCCTTAACCGCAGAAGTAACGTTGTTACTTATATTCTGAATATCGGCGGCCGTCTTGCTGCTGTCTTCTGCCAGTTTGCTGATCTCACCGGCCACAACGGCAAAGCCCCTGCCGGCTTCACCTGCCCTGGCCGCCTCTATGCTGGCGTTGAGTGAAAGCAGATTGGTCTCGGATGCGATCTCAAGTATATTTTCCGTAAGCTCACTTATACGGCTTACCTGTGCGGAGTTTTCTACAGAATGCTTAAGCACTTCGTTCAGTTCTTCTATATGCTTTCCGGTCTTATTCTTCTTATCTCCGGCCTCCTTCTGGATCAGATTGGCTTCCTTAACTACATCAGAAGCAAATCTGCTGCCTTCCTTTGTCAGCTTGCTCATATTATTGACGGAATCACGCACGCCTTCCAGTTTTCCGAATATATCTTCCGTAGTACCGGTCACTGTCACCATGGTTGAAGTAACCTGATCCATGGCATCATTTGACCTTTTAATGCTGTTGGTGGCCTCGTTCATTCTCTTGCTTATTGCTCCGGAGGTCTCTCTCAAGCTGTCCGCATTATCCTTAAGCTGACGCATTATGGTCTGCAGCGTTTCCACAAATTCATTGATACCGCTGACCACACTGCCTATCTCATTATCGGACTTAACCTCTATGCGGCGGCTTAAGTCACCCTTCCGCTCACGTATCTCATCAATCATTGCATCCAGCTCTATCGCCGTCCTGCGCAGAGGTGTTGTCACCAGCTTAAGAATGATCACTATAGAAACCAGCATGACCAGAATAAATCCTATAACACCGATAACAGTCACATTTCTGCTGTTTTTTATCAGTTCGGAGGACCTGTCCATACCCTGTTCTTCTATAGTATTTATCAGATCTGTAAGATCCTTATTGCTCTGTTCCAGATCAGCCTTGGGAGCTGCCAGATCCTGGAGAGACATATTAAACGCAAGCTGTCTGTTGATATCAGACGCCTTTATGCACTCATCGCAGGCGTCAGTATATTGATTAAGGTTCTCCTCCATTCTCTTGATCACATCTTCATAGCCGTCCGCTCCGTCCGCAGCCATTGCTCCGCGCAGATCATCAAGCAGAGAAGGAATCTCGGCTTTTATAACGTTATATTGATCAAGGGAATCCTGACGGACCGCATCATCCGCAGCCAGAATAGCTGTTACCAGATGTCTCTGCATTTCCGAAGTGGCAACCTTAAGGGCTGCCTGCTTATCCGCATACGATACCAGAGACTGCGATATCTGCGAATTTACCTTTTGCATACTGTGGCTGCCCACAATACTGTAAATGCTGGTGCCCAGGTAAACAAGCAGCAAAAGCAAAAAACTCATGCCCGTAACGAAATTGATCCTTTTAACAAAAGATACTTTGTTCTTCATGCCCCCAATACCCTCCTTCACGGTCTTTACTGTCCGCCTCCAAAAGTAGCGGAGAGAATTTATATTAAAGCCTTATTCTTTTCGTAGGTTTCTGCCATCTGTGTGCGTACCAGCTCCGGCAGTCCCTTGCGGGCTTCGCGGTCCATAGCGGCCACGTCGATGGGTGGCAGATACTCGATGATCACGTGCTGCCTGCGTACCATCGGCAGGTGGTCCTCAAAGATCGCGGAGGTGTTGTTCAGCACCACCGGAATGATCTTGCAGTTGCTCTTTTCTGCGATCTTGAAACTTCCCTTATGAAATTCCAGTAACGGCTCTTCCCCTTTGTTTCGTGTGCCTTCCGGGAAGATGGCGATGGAAATTCCCTTTTTGATCAGTTCGGCGCAGTGGTTCATAGACTGCATACCCTTGCGCAGATCCGAGCGGTCCAGCAGCTCACAGTGCAGCAACAGCATCCACCAGGTGAAGGTGAGATATTTGCTCAGCTCCTTTTTGGCTACATAGCCGGTCGGGCGGGGCACTCTTGGATAGGTCAGCACCACGTCGAAGAAGCTGCGGTGGTTCAACACGTACATCACGGCCTCATCCTTCGGCACATTTTCCTCACCAATAATGGTCTGTTTGGTGCCGGCAAGGGAAATGACCCATTTGAATGCATTGCTGACGATGGTAATGCAAGCTTTATCCCTCGCCTTCGGACTGAACAGGCCGATCAGCAGCATAAGGGGCTGCAGGATCAGCGAAAACAGCAGAAACAGAAAGATAACGATGCAGATTACTATAAAACGGATCATATTCCGGCTCCTTATACATAAAATGTTTGTTAGTTTGATAATTTTCTATTATAATGAGTTGCAGGGATTTACGCAACCCGCTACATTATTGTGGGAGGAAATACAATGGGAAAAAAGCAGATGGCTCTGACATTTGATGACGGACCGACTCCCGGTATTACGGATCAGGTGCTGGATCTTTTGGAACAGGAAGGCGTGCGTGCGAGTTTCTTCCTGATCGGACAGCAGGTGATCTCGGAGACGGAGTATCTGGTGAAACGTGAGGTGGCGATGGGATGTTCCATTGAAAACCATTCCTTTACCCATCAGGACATGACGAAGTTTTCAAAGGAAGAGATTAAGGAAGAAATTGAAAAAACATCGGCGATCATCCGCGAACTGGCCGGGGAGGATCCGCAGTTTTTCCGCCCGCCGTTTCTTGCGGTGGACGATAAGATGTATGAGACGATCGATATGCCGTTTATCAGCGGACGCGGCTGCCAGGACTGGGTGCCGGAAGTGACGGCGGAAGAGCGCTGCCGCATGATACTGGATGCTGCAGGCGATGGAGTGATGATCCTGGTTCATGATCAGCCGCACAATGAGAATACGGTGGAGGCGCTGAAGGCCGCGATCCCGGAACTGAAGAAGCGCGGCTATGAACTGGTGAACATCCGGGAACTGTATGAGAATGCCGGTGTGAAGCCGGTACGGAATAAATTGAACTTCTGTGTATATGACACCACGAATTGAGAGGAAGATATTATGGCAACACTTATGATCCAGGGCGGACGTGTCGTAAACCCCGCCGGTGACAACGGACACTTGGATATTTTGATCAAAGATGGCGTGATCATAGGAATGGAGCCGCTGATGTTTGAGACAGCGGACGAAGTCATCGATGCCGGCGGATGTGTCGTATCGCCGGGATTTGTAGATGTGCATTCGCATTTCCGGGATCCGGGGCAGACGCATAAAGAAGATATTCTGACCGGGGCGGCAGCCGCTAAACGGGGCGGTTACACGAGTATCGTGATGATGGCGAATACCGTACCGCCGATCGACAATGCGGAAACACTCAGATATGTGCTGGAAAAAGGCGAAGAGACCGGTATTCATATCCATGCCTGCGGGACCGTGACGAAAGGGATGCAGGGAAAGGAACTCTCCCCGCTGGAAGAACTGTGGGAGAACGGTGCAGTAGGTTTTACGGATGACGGAAAGCCCTTGATGGATGTGGAGATCGTAAAAGAAGTGATGCAGACGCTTGCGGCCTGGGGCAAAGGTGTTGTAAGTTTCCATGAGGAAGATCCGACTTATATCGAAACGCCGGGGTATAATAAAGGGAAAGCATCGGAACACTACGGTATCGGCGGTGCAGACCGTGAAGCCGAGATCGCGATGATCAAACGGGATATCGAACTGGCGCTGGAAACCGGCGCACACATCGATATCCAGCATATCAGCACCAAAGAAGGTGTGGAGCTGGTACGGCAGGCACGGAAAGATAAGAAGAACATTCACGCAGAAGCGACACCGCATCATTTTTCCCTGACGGAAGAGGCGGCGATCAAATACGGAACTATGGCAAAGATGAACCCGCCGCTGCGTACGGAAGAAGACCGGCAGGCGATCATTGACGGACTGGCAGACGGAACGATCGAGATGATCGCAACGGATCATGCACCGCACAGCACGGAGGAAAAAGCCAAAGGACTGACCGAAGCACCGAGCGGGATCATCGGACTGGAGACGGCTCTGCCTCTGGGTTTAATGCATCTGGTCGGGAACGGCGCGCTCACGGTGGAAGATTTGGTGGATCGTATGAGCACCGGACCTGCAAGGATCTATGATCTGGATGCGGGTGTACTGGCACCCGGAAGACCGGCAGATCTGGTGATTTTTGATCCGGAGGAACGCTGGACCGCAGGAAACTATGCATCCAGATCGGAGAATACGCCGTTTACCGGAATGACGATGACCGGTAAAGTAAAATACACCATATGCGGTGGCAAGGTAGTATATAAGGACGCGGAATAACAGGAAACGGAGCATTATAAAATGAAACGAAAAGAAAAAGCAACCATCGTATCACAGGAGCAGCTTGCACCGGGCATCTGGTCTATGTGGCTGAAGACCGGTATGGCGGCGGATGCGCATCCGGG
>JAFWRC010000056.1 GCA_017508825.1 Lachnospiraceae bacterium | reverse complement strand
TAAAGTCTTGGAAGAGAGGCTGCCTTTCATATCAGAGTATCAGTTTCTGACAACTGGCAACGGAAACAAAGATTATGTGGAGCTACTGGTTCCAAGTTTTCCGGGAAACAAGGATTGCATTGACCTGATCATATGTAAGGTGCTGGATGTAACTCCGGAGTGGTTGCTCAGTGGGGTAGAAACGCATGGAACAAGGAGCAATCCGGCGCCGATCATAGCGGTAGATGTAAGAACGGAAGCGGGACAGCTGCTTGAAACCTACAATTCCTGTGATGCTGCAATGCAGGCCAGAATACTTGGATATGCACAGGCGATCGGGAAAATAGGAGAAGATAAACACATATAACTCAATAGCTCTGCTCGTATTCGCGACGCAGGGCTTTTTTCTCGACTTCGGAAAGCTGGTTGTAGATCGGCTCCACCATTTCATAGGTCTGCGCCAGACGCTTCACGGCAAAGAGCCACAGTTCGAATGGCATGCCGGGTTCGCTGCCGGCTTTTTTCGGTTCGGCCGGAAGGGCATCGGCCAGCGGGGACAGATCGGCGCAGCGCTCCAGGGTGAGCGCAAAGGATTTCAGGCCTTCCTGATCAGTCAGGGAAAAACGTTTCAGGATCGGGCTGTCGATATCCAGAACGGCAACGATCCTGCCGGCATAATGCAGGGGCAGGACGATCTCGGAATCCGTCGTGGGATCGCAGGCGATGTGTCCGTTAAATTCATGCACGTTCGGGATGCAGAGCACCAGCCCTTTTTCCACAGCGGTACCGCACACGCCCTTGCCGATCTCGATGCGGGGGCAGGCGGGTTTGCCCTGGAACGGGCCCAGGTACAGGCCTTTGGTATCGCGGATATAAAAGCCGGCCCGGTTGATGCCGGGGATCGCTTCCATCAGCAGTGCGGACGCATTGGCAAAAAGAGGCAGCCAGGACTGGTCGTCTTTTGCGAGTTCACGGATCCGGTTTTCAAGCAATTTATAGTCAGTCATTTGAGATAACTCCTTTAGCAGTATTTGTCGGTGGCGAGCCATGGGGACGGTTCTTGTGGCAACAAGATCGAAGATCTTTAGCCACAAGAACCGTCCCCGTGGCTCACCCCTTTGGTCATCTTTGGCAAACTCACCCGCGCTCCTGCAGTTCTTTCAGCAGCATATACGTGTCGCGGTAGTCGCTTCGTCTGGTATTGTTGAGTATGTGTGTCAGGTCTTCGCGCACCCGGAAGTCTGCAAACATGGATGCGATCATCGGGGAATAGCGTGTGCCGGCGCCTTCCTGGATCTCCAGGAAGATCTCGTCCGGTTTTTTGCCGGTGCTGTAACTGCGGCCCACCGTATCGGTAGCGGCATCCAGACAATCTGCCACCGTTACGATATCGATGATCACCTTTTCCTGCAGATGCGCCACATCGTATCCTTCCGGATAGCCTTTGCTGCCATCATACCAGCGGTGGTGTCCAATGGCGATCGGCGCATAGTCCCGGGTCGATTCGTGGCGTTTGAGCATTTCCGCCCCCAGCGTTGTATGGTGCTTGAGCATGGAAAACTCGATATCAAGGATCTTGCGCCCGTAGATCGAGATCATATCGATCATCGGGAGCTTGCCGAAATCGTGGCAGCATGCTGCGTGATAGCAGAAGTCTACGATCTTCTTTTTGTACAGTTTCACTTCTTCCACGGTCTTGCATTCCTGCACGCCCATAAACAGACCGGGATTGCGTTTGAGCAGATGTTCGCACAGGCAGCGGCTCAAGCTTCCCACCATCATGCTGTGTACATAGGTAGGCGGGTGCAGGAGCGCCATACAGCGCAGGCCCATTTCTTCGAAACTCATTGCCTGCGGCACTTCGATATAGTCCATCAAAATGCCGGAGAAATATTCCATCACCGGGGAATACACACCGTCGCCGGGCAGATGGTACATATAATCCAGCAGCTGGTCGTAGAGCCATTGCAGCTGCCTGCCGTCTTCTTCCGTCAGTTCGCGGTCGCGATAGGTAAGCAGATACTCATACGGCAGCAGGATGTTGGTAAATACGGCATCCACGGTGAAGCGGTAGTCGCTGTTCTTTTCGTACAGATCCAGAAGGATCTTCCGGTAGGAAGCCACGTCCAGCTGTCCGCTGTAGTATTTCCCGCGGGAGACGATCATCTCTTTGCGCTCCGGGGACAGGAAGACACTATTCTGCGGAGGGTTCTCGTTCCACAGCGCTTCCAGCTGTTCGTTATAGGCAGCGATCTCCTTGCGCTGCTTTTCATCAAATCCCTGCAGGTTGCCGCATTCCGTGGCCTGTCCGAAATATTCGAGACAGCGCAGTTTATGGTAGTTCCAGTCGAAATCCGGCGCATTTTCCGTATAGAACGGATCTGAGGCCAGATGTAGGGCTTCCTTCAGCTTGCGCATGAATTTGCTGTTGGACTTCGGGTCCGGATGTGTGTTCTCATAGAGCGCCGTAGCATAGCGGGCGTTGAGCAGCACCGTCTCACGGTCGCGCATGGACAGCGTCAGGAAGCGTTCGTGATCCAAAAACAGCTCCAGCTCCCGCGCGATGGACAGACCTTCCTTGCGGTACCGCAGGGTGATCTCTGCCACGTAACGCAGGCGTTTGCTGCGGTTTAACTGTGTATAGCAAGACATGATATGCCGGTCACCCTGACGGATGATGCCGGAACTGTCGCCTTTGGATACGGCATCGGAAAAGAGTTTCCGGGATACCAGATACAGAAGGCTCATGTCCAGGTCGATATATTCGGACGCGTGCATCAGCTGGTCGTAGAAGACTTCCAGCGCATCCACTTCTTCCTGATCCAGCTGTCTGCGGGATTTTAAGAGCGGATAGAGCGTCTTTTCCAGCATCTGCCGGTTCTCTGCAGCCAGTGCGCCGATCTCGCGGAAATGCTGGTTCAGCAGCACGGCATATTCCGAGGCATCCTCCATCTCCGTGATGCTCGGAACGGACAGCTTGCGCACGCGGTCGATGCTCAGAACCAGTTCCTTCAGGCGCGTATTGAAATTCTGGATCGCATTGGCCTGCATGCGTCGGAGCAGCAGGTAGGTATTGCGGTAATTGTCTTCGCGCCCTTTCTTCAGCAGAAACTCGATATCATGCATCACTTCCGGATGCTCAAATAAAGATACGATCGTCGGGGAGTAGCGTTTGCCGCTTCCTTTCTTCAGCTCCGAGATGAGACGGTTCACGGACTTCCCGATCTTGTAGCTGCGTCCGATCTGGTCGGTTGCGGCATCCAGGCTGTCGGCCACCGTCACGATATGTATCAGGATGCGGTCCGGGCTTTCGTTGATATCGAAAGAAGACGGATAGCCTTTGGTGCCGTTAAACCAGCGGTGGTGGCCTCTTGCGATATCCACATAGTCCCTGGTGGACAGATAGCGTGACAGCTGCGCCGCGCCCATATCCGGGTGTGTGCGGATGATCATATATTCCGTATCCAGCAGGCGTCTGCCGTAGACGAAGATCGTATCGATCATGCAGATCTTGCCGAAATCGTGGCACAGACCGCCATGGAAGACGCGGCTTAGGATGCGTTCCTTTTTAGCCTGCACGTCTTCGGCCGTTTTGCAGCCGCATACGCCGATGAATTCTTCCGGAGCGATACGCAGCAGGTGCTCGCACAGGCAGCGGGAAAGGATCGCCACCTGCATGGAATGCACGTAGGTAGGCGGGTGCAGGGCTGCCATACAGCTCAAGCCCATTTTTTCAAAGGTCTCTTCGCCCGGGATCTCGATGAAGCGGTCCAGGAACGAGGAGAGATATTCCAGCATATAGCAGAAGGCATCCCGGTTATCCGAATGCAGGATATAGTTGGTGATCTGCCGGTAGAAACCGCGCAGCACTTCCTGCTTTTCCTCATCGACTTCCCCGCCTTCCAGTGTTGCCATATACTCGGTCGGTATGAAGATATTGGCCAGCACCGAATACATATCGTAGCGGGAATTGGAATAACGGGTGTACAGGGACAGCAGCTCGCTGCGGTAATCGCCGATCTGGGTGCGGCCGCCGTAATAATTATTGCGGGCGGTGATCAGATCCAGCTGCACGCGGGGCAGGATATTATCATTTTCTTTTTCATTCTGATGCCAGAGCTTGTCCAGCAGGTCGGTGCTCTTCATGACCGTGGAGCACTGCTGCGGCGTCAGTTTCCAGTGATTGCCGTTTTCCGTCAGCTGGCCGAGGTGCTCGAGACAGCGGAAACGGTGATAGTTCCAGTCGTAGCCCGGGGCGTGTTCCCGGAAGAACTCGTCATCCGCCAGGGCAAAAGACTGCTTCAGCCTGCGGATGCGCTCATCGTTGCTGTGCTTGTCCGTGGAGTAGAAGGTCGAATAGAGCGTCACGTAAAAACGCGAATGGATCAGCACCGTCTTTTTGGCGTCGATGGTCTTCAGGCGCAGGAACATCTCCGGTTGCAGATACTGCAGGATCAGCTCGGAAGCCCGCATGCCCTCCTTTCGGTAGAAAGAGCACAGATCCTCCGACACGCGGATGCGGTTGGTGCGGTTCATATTGTTGTAGCAGGCGTTGATATGGATGCCGCTCTGCAGCACGATGGCTTCGTCGTCCTTTTTGGCAACGGCATCGGTGAGCAGGCGTCTGGAAATATGAAATAACAAAGAAAGATCCAGTTCCTCTTCCGGCCATGGATTGAGCAGGTAATGACAGAATTCCCGCAGGACCGTAACGGTCTCCTCCGGAAGGGGCTTTTTGGATGCCAGGATCGGGCTGAGGACCCGGTCCATCATAGCGCGGTTCTGTTTCGCAATGGAGCCGATCTCGCGGAAATGCTGTTTGAGCACACGGCTGTAACCGTCGCCGGTACCGACGCCGCCGATCTTGGGCGAAGATAAGGTACGGGTGCGTATGATGCGCTGGACAAAATCGTGCAGTTCCTGTTTTAATTCGGTTGATTCCGGTGTTGTATTTGCCATAAAGATATACCCTCTTGATAATCTATTTTAGCGAAAAAAGGGGGGCATTTCAAGTATATCCGTATTGACTTCAATAGTTGTTTTTACTAATATTAAATACATGGATCCGCATTTGAATGAATACGTCAGCAATACCGCAAAGATCCGCGCGTTATCGTCTCCGAGCATCCAGGATATCGATAATGCGGCGGAGTACGGTACCCTGCTGCAGGACAATTTCATAACGATCGGCCAGCTGGCCAGGGAAAACCGGGATATCCTCTCGGAGCATCTTTTTCCGTTTCTGGAAGAAAATGCGTCCGTGAGCAATGCCGAGCTGGAAGGCCTGGGGCGTTTTGAGGATTCACTCTTACATGCGCAGACCATGGAGAATCTGGATCCCGCGATCCATGCGGAGATCTCGGACAGTCTCCTGCACAAGGCGCAGAGCGGCGATTCGGTCAAGCTCCTGCTCAAGCAGCTGGACCGCGAGATCATGGCGTGCTATACGATGCAGAACATCACAAGCCGCCTTACTTCGTATGCGCAGATCGCCGAGACCTACCGGCAGCGCGGGATGGAAGCGGGAAAGAAGATCCGGGAGTATCTGGAACCGGAGGCATTTGCTGCCCTTCCCGACAATGAATGCCGGGAACTGGTGCTGAGCAATGCCCGTTATATATGGCGTCTGTACGAAGGCGTGGCGCTTTCGCCGGAGAAGAACCGCAAGATCCTGTCAAATATGGAGAGCGCGCTGGCGCTGGCGGAGACGCCGTACTACCGCAAGCATATGCCGATGTACGATTGGAGCTATCACGAATTCCGCGCGCTGCAGGACATCCTGAAACTCACGGAGTATAACAATACGCGGCGTTTCCCGCAGGATGCGATCGAAAAGATCTGCGCCTACGGAGAACGTCTGGACCGGCTCTGGCATTCGGCACCGCTGTTTTATAAGGATCTGATGCATGAGAATGAGCTGCAGATCCTGCTCCTGCGCGCCGGTTATATGAACGGGCAGGTCGCGGTAGAGGATTACCGGCGGGATCTGCTGAGCCTTTATAATTCACGGGACCGGAACGATTATTCCCAGGCGGGGATGACGCTCAATCTGATGTTGCCTGCAGAATATATCCTGACTTTGACGCCGGATGCTCTGACCGAGGACGAAAAGTACCAGGTCAGCCGGTTCTATCACGACACGCTGAATTACGCGTTCCATATGTCCGGACGCGATACGCTGAGTTATATGCTGGGATTCCTGTCCCATCTTCTGGATTGTTTTATCGAAGTGCCCGGAGGAATGACCTTCGGAGAGATGTGTCTGGACTGTCTCGGCGCGCTGCATCCGCCGACCTATGTACACAGCATCATGGTCGGGCAGATCGCCCGCTGCCTGTGCAGGCATCTGATGCGCCTGCACCCGGAGTATTTTGAAGTTCCAAACCCGCGGAGCGGGTGCGATACTCCAAGCTCCGACAGGAGCGCGACAAGGATTTCGGAGAAATCCCGACCGGAAACCGAAGGTTTCCCGAGCCTGAAAGGACTAAACTTAAAATCGGAAGAAGCAATTCTCGGATTTACTTACCAGGCGGCGGTCTGCCACGATTTCGGCAAGCTGCTGATCACGGATACGATCATGGTCTACGGACGAAAGCTCCTGGACAGCGAGTTTTTCCTGCTGCGCACCCATCCGAAGAGCGGCGCAGATATGATGCTCCGGCACGAGTCCACCAGACCTTATGCAAATATCGCGCTGGCGCATCACCGCTGGTACGATGATTCCAAAGGCTACCCGGAGGATCTGAAGACGGCGGATCTGCCGGAAAAGATCATCATCGATCTGGTCTGCTGCGCAGACTGCCTGGATGCCGCCACGGATACGGTCGGCCGTTCCTACAACCGCGGCAAGACTATGGATGACTTTATCGTAGAACTGAAGGAAGGGGCGGGGACGCGTTATGCGCCGTACCTGCCGGAACTGTTTGACGATGCGACATTGCGCCGCGACCTGCGCTTCCTGCTGCAGCAGGGCAGACGCAGCAGCTATTCCAAAGTATACCGCCAGCTGAAAGACCTGACAGACCAGAGCGTTCTCTACGGCGAGAACAACGACTACAATGTGCTGGTTGCATCCACTGTGGGTGGCACCTTCCGCCAGACGTTCTCATAATGAGCTACGCGAGTCACGTGAGCCATGGGGACGGTTCTTGTGGCTCATTTTGAGCCGGAGAACCGTCCCTGTGGCTTTTTTTCTTGCCGTCCCCTTAAGGGGGAAGGTGGCCGAAGGCCGGATGAGATGTCTTATCTCGAGGTGTAAAAATTTCACCACAAGATGAGGTGGCTCTATCGAGATCAAAAAATTTGACCTCGATATGAGGACGCAAAGTACCGTAGCCAAAACATGGGGTAAAATGATAGACACTTCACCCTCTTCATGATATAATGTATATACATATCAGCACGTCGAAGACCTCTTTAGAATTTTTGCGAAAGGAGGCGGTCTTATGAACATAAGCGGGCGGAAAAAAAGCATCCTGATCATCGATGACGATCCTGTATATATGAAGATGGTTCACGAATGGCTGAAGGATGATTTTAAAGTAACGATGTCCATCAGCGGCGGACAGGCGCTGGACTGGCTGAAGGAAAACAGAGCGGATCTGATCCTGCTGGACTATGATCTGCCGGTGATGCCGGGACCGCAGATCCTTGAAAAGATCCGGAGCGGAGCCGACACCAAAGAGACACCGGTGATGATCCTGACCGGCCAGAACGACCGCGAGAGCATTATGCGCATCCTGTCCCTGTGTCCGGCGGACTATCTCCTAAAGAATATCGGAAGGGATGAGCTGCGCGGGAAAGTGCAGGGATTTCTGAAGTAAGCCATGGGTAAGCCAAAGCCAAGGGGACGGTTCTTGCGGCTCATTTTGAGCCGGAGAACCGTCCCCATGGCATGCGGATGAGGTGTTTTTTGAGCCACAGGAACCGCCCCAGTGGCTCATTTTTATTTTTCTGTAACATATGTTACGGACATTTATGCGTATCGGGAATATTATGATCTCAGGGTCGGGGAGTGGTAGACATAAAGTAACAACGTGTTTTTCGGGCAGATTTGTGCAACATTTATTTATGAAAAAACGGTGTTCAAGGTTGACTATTGCCATCAAAACGGCTTATAATAGACAGAGCTTGCGGGCGTGCCAAACTGCGCCCTCGGGGTACACGATTAGCGACCACAGTGGCCGTTAAATAATATCATTTTATAGGAGGCAATGCAATGAGTGCAGAGTTTAGACCAGAATGGGAAGGCTTTACCGGCGGTAAGTGGGTAGGCGAAATCAACGTTCGTGATTTCATTCAGAAGAACTACACACCGTATGATGGTGATGATTCTTTCCTCGCAGGACCGACACAGAACACAAAGGATCTGTGGGCGCAGGTATTGGACCTGGCGCGTCAGGAGCATGAGGCAGGCGGTGTATTGGATATGGATACCAAGGTTGTATCTACTATTACATCTCATGGCCCGGGCTACCTGGACAAGAGCAAAGAGACCATCGTAGGTTTCCAGACCGATAAGCCGTTCAAGCGTTCCATGCAGGTATACGGTGGTATCCGTATGGCTGAGAAGGCTTGCGCAGACAACGGTTACACCGTAGATCCGGAGATCAGCGAGTTCTTCTCCGTACACAGAAAGACACACAATGCAGGCTGCTTCGATGCTTACACACCGGAGATGCGTGCATGCCGTTCCTCTCACGTAATCACAGGTCTTCCTGATGCTTACGGCCGTGGACGTATCATCGGCGACTATCGTCGTGTGGCACTGTACGGTATCGACAGACTGCTCGAGGACAAGCAGGCACAGAAGGATTCTACCGGCCGCGTGATGACCGATGATGTTATCCGTCTTCGTGAAGAGCTTTCCGAGCAGATGACAGCTCTGAAGATGATGAAGGAAATGGCTGCTTCTTACGGCATCGACATTTCCAAGCCCGCTACAAACGTACAGGAAGCTATCCAGTTCACATATTTCGGTTATCTGTGCGCAGTTAAGGAGCAGAACGGTGCAGCAATGAGCCTTGGCCGTACTTCTACCTTCATCGACTGCTACGCAGAGCGTGACCTGAAGAACGGTAAGTTCACCGAGGAGCAGATCCAGGAATTCGTTGATCACTTCATCATGAAGCTGCGTTGCGTTAAGTTCGCACGTACACCTGAGTACAACCAGATCTTCGCAGGCGATCCCATATGGGTTACCGAGTCTCTGGGCGGCGTAGGTGTTGACGGACGTCACATGGTCACCAAGACCAGCTTCCGTTATATGAATACACTGAACAACCTTGGTGCAGCTCCCGAGCCCAACCTGACAGTTCTGTGGTCAACCAGACTGCCCAGACCCTGGAAAGAGTTCTGCGCTAAGATGTCCATCAAG
>JAFWRC010000055.1 GCA_017508825.1 Lachnospiraceae bacterium | reverse complement strand
TCCGGATATCCGCAAGGTGCTGATGCAGCTGATCAACGGAACCTTTGCTCCGGACGATCCGGATCGTTTCCGCCCGCTGTACAATTCCCTGCTGAATACGCAGAACACGGCAAAGGCAGATACCTACTTCATCCTGAAGGACTTCAAGTCCTACGCAGAGGCACAGGAGAAGGTGGAGAAGGCATACCGCGACGAGCAGGGCTGGGCGCGCAGTGCGATCTTAAACACCGCATGCTCCGGCAAGTTCACTTCCGACCGTACCATTCAGGAATACGTGGACGATATCTGGAAGCTGGATAAAGTAGTATTAAAGAAGAAATAAAAAAGCCTGCCTCCGAGAAAAGGTGCGAGTGAGCCATGGGGACGGTTCTTGTGGCTAAAGATCTTCGATCTTGTTGCCATAAGAACCGTCCCCGTGGCTCACGAAGGGAGGATAAGTTGGAATAAGAAAAGAGTATGAGACCGCCGAAAGAAGTAAAACTTAAGGATGTGGCGGATGCGCTTGGCGTATCCGTAGTCAGTGTGTCAAATGCCCTGCGTGGGAAAAAAGGTGTCAGCGAGGAGCTGCGTACACGGATCTGTGAGTGTGCGCAGCGGCTGGGCCTGGATACGGAAGCGTATCGGGCAGAGACGAAAACGGCTGCGGAAGGGCAGGCTCCGAACCATCCCGTTACGATCGGTGTTTTGGTATCGGTGCGCTATATCGCCGTTGGTACCTCTTTTTATTGGGAGATGTATTTAAAGACTGCAAATGCCGCTTCGGCCCGGGGGTGCCTGACGGCTCTGGACATCGTGGAGGATGACAGTGATACGCCCCTTCCGCAGATGATCCGTAACCACGAGGTGGACGGCGTGATCGTGATCGGACCCATGCGGGAGCAGTATCTGCAGAAACTCCTGGCCGCGGCGGACTGCCCGGTGGTGTTTATGGACGAACAGGTATCGGATCCGCGGTATTCGTCGGTGCTTTCCGGCAACTATTACGGCATGTACCGGTCGGTACGTGAGCTGGTGCGGGCCGGGCATAAAAAGATCGGTTTTGTCGGAGAACTCAGTGTTTCCCGAAATATCATCGACCGTTACTACGGCTATAAAAAGTGTATGCGGGAGAACGGCCTGAAGATCGAACAGCGCTGGCTGCTGACGGACCGCGCCGGGGACAAAGAGATCCCGGGGATCGATCTGCCGGAGGAACTGCCCACGGCGTTTGCATGCAGCAGTGATTTCGCGGCGGGGGTCCTGTATGATGCGCTGTGTAAGCGCGGGCTGAAGGTCCCGAAGGATATCTCGATCGCCAGCTACGATGATTATCTGATCGGTCATCCCTTATCCGGACATCTGACGACGTATCATGTCGATATTGAACACATGGCGAAATGCGCGGTGAAACTGGTGATGCGGGAGATCCGGGATCCGGATGCCGCAGGTGTGATGTATGAGGTAGATGCGGATGTGGTCCGCAGGGATTCCGTGCGTCAGATCACCAAAGGCTGAATATTTATATGGTTTCTGATCTTCTGTACTGACCGGGCGTCTGCCCGGTCTTCTTTTTAAAGATTCTCAAAAAATTGTTGATATCATAAAAGCCCGAGCGGGCTGCGACTTCCTGTATAGTCAAAGGGGTTTTCAGGAGAAGTCTGCAGGCGTTTTTGACGCGGATCTCGTTCAGTTCCCGCATGGGGGAGATTCCGTAGGCGGCGCGGTATTCGCGGCAGAGACGGTAGCGGTTCACGCCGTAGCGGTCTTCAAAATGCTGCAGGGTATGGGGCTCTTCGCTGTGGGAATGGATCGCATGGTGCATGGCATCCAGATACGCCGGGATGGCAGAGATGGCGGGAGACGGGGGCTCGGGCGCGCCGGCCAGGACATCTGCATACGTGGTCAGGATCGTGGTGAGCAGCAGATGGGTTTTCCAGAGCAGGGCAGAGCTGATCTCTCCGGGCAGATGTGCCAGCGGATCCAGTGTCAGGGGGGAGGGGGAATGCAGTGCGGGATGGACCGGGGCCGCCTGGGAGAGCGTAGAGTGAAATGCCCGGAAATCGCCCCCGGCGAAGTAATAGCGAAGGCTGCAGGGAACGACATTTACCGCGATATGCAGCACGGAATGCAGTGGCAGGGCAAAAAAATGTCCGCCGGGGATCGTGTAGTGCCGTCCACGGGTATCCATGAGCAGCATTCCTTCCATACAATAGAGCAGCAGAAGAAAGGGCATAGGTGCAAGAGTGATCTCCTGCGGCGTAAGGACGGTCCTTTCGCTGCCGGCCACAGGATGCAGGATACCGTGCGGCAGACCGGACGGATACGCAAATTGTTTTTCATAGGTACCGGCCGGTCCGGGCATTTCTTCTTCCTTATTCCTTAAGAACGTGCTCTTTTCCAGCACGAAAAATTCCTTATTCATTAAATTAAATAAACAGATTAAATAAATTAACATCCGTATGCACTGGTGAATGTGATAAAAGAGCAGGAATACGGGCATTACGGGCTTCCGGTTTCATTTGCAAGTATACAACAATAAACGATGAAATGCAAGATAATATGATTGAAGCGGCATCTTAAAAATATTAATATAAAGTTAATTAAAGAGCTTTATAAGCTTAATAGAAGATTAAATATACTTAAATACAAAAAGGGGGAACAAGAATGAAGTATCAGATCATGAATGCGCCGGCGGTACCAAATATGCCGTGGCAGAGCGCACCGGCAGAGAAGAGCGATATCCCGGTCTGGCGTTACCTGGAGAATCCGATCATCGGACGCAACCCGGTCAAAAGCGTGGCGAGGATCTTTAACAGCGCGGTAGTGCCGTATGAAGGCAGTTTTATCGGTGTTTTCCGGGCGGAACGCAAAGACGGGATCCCGATGATCTATTTCGGGAAAAGCGATGACGGCATCCACTGGAATTTTGATGAGAAGTGCATCGCGTTTCAGGACAGCGAAGGAAAGGACTTCCTGCCGCTGTATGCTTACGATCCGCGGCTGGTCTGCATTGACGGGATCTACTATGCGATCTGGTGCCAGGATGCGTACGGCGCTGCGATCGGCATGGCAAAGACCACGGATTTTAAGACCTGGACCAGACTGGAAAATCCGTTCTTGCCCTTCAATCGTAATGCGGTTCTGTTCCCGCGGAAGGTAAACGGAAAGTATCTGATGCTCTCCCGACCGTCGGACAGCGGACACACACCCTTTGGGGATATCTATCTGTCCGAGAGCCCGGACCTGGAGTACTGGGGACACCACCGTCATGTGATGGGGCGTTCCGAGGAATGGTGGGAATCCGTCAAGATCGGCGCAGGAGCAGCACCCATCGAGACTTCGGAAGGCTGGCTGGTATTTTACCACGGCGTGACCGGTACCTGCAACGGCTTTGTATACTCCATCGGCGGCGCGATCCTGGATCGTGATATGCCGTCCAAGGTGAAGTACCGCTGCAACACCTTTTTACTGACACCGGAAGAGTGGTACGAGGAACGCGGTTTCGTACCGAATGTCTGTTTCCCCTGCGCAACGATCCATGATGCCGAGACCGGACGGATCGCCATCTATTATGGCTGTGCAGACAGCTATGTATCGCTGGCGTTCACCACACTGGACCAGATCGTGGACTATATTAAGGAACATTCCGTTGTCCGTACCCCGGACAGCGAGGAAGGAAAACGATAACACATAAACAAGGAGGAGATGTAATGAAAAAACGAGTAGCAGCATTGACAATGGCCGCAGTGATGACGATGTCCGTGATCGGCTGTGCGCCGACTGCGGAGAATGCACCTGTGCAAAAAGCGGATGCGGGAGCGGACGGCGCAGCACCTGTGAGCTCACAGACCGATGGCGGCGATGCTTCCGCAGCAGGCGGATATGGCGCGATCAAGCTGGGGGAGACCGGTACGGATATCACCACCACGATCAAGTTCATCCATCACAAGACGGACCGTGAGCAGGATGGTACGATCGCAGGCTATATCGCGGAGTTCAACAAGACCTACCCGAACATCACGGTAGAGACCGAGGGCATCACCGATTACGCAGAAGACGCACTGCTGCGTCTGCAGGGGGGCAACTGGGGCGATGTGATGTTCATCCCGGCCATCGACAAGGCAGAACTTGCAAATTATTACGAGCCGTTTGGTACGGTGGACGAAATGGACGGCTATATCAATTTCGCCAGCACCTGGGCCAGCGACAATATGACCTACGGCATCGCGTATATGGGTAACGCTCAGGGTATCCTCTATAACAAAAAGGTATTTGCGGATGCGGGTGTGACGAGTGTTCCGAAGACGCCGGACGAGTTTATCGCAGCGCTGCAGAAGATCAAAGACAATACGGATGCGATCCCTCTGTATACCAACTTTGCAGCCGGCTGGACCATGGGCGCATGGGATGCATATCTGGGCGCCATCACCACCGGTGATGAGACCTGGTATAACCAGAAATTCGTACATACCGCAGAGCCGTTTAAGGATAACGGTGACGGTACCGGCGCATATGCACTGTACAAGATCCTCTACGATGCAACCGCACAGGGCCTGATCGAAGATGACTACACCACCACCGACTGGGAATCCTGCAAGGGACGTATCAACAACGGCGAGATCGGTACCATGGTTCTGGGCTCATGGGCGATCGTACAGATGAAGGATGCGGGCCCGAACCCGGATGATATCGGCTATATGCCGTTCCCGATGACCGTAAACGGCAAGCAGTATGCAACTGCAGGCCCGGACTACTCTTTCGCAGTAAACAAGGATTCCGATGCTGACCACAAGCTGGCAGCACAGATCTTTGTCAAGTGGATGGTGGAAGAATCCGGATGGTGTGATTTCGAAGGAGGCTATCCGATCTCTAAGTCTGCACCGACTTCCTTCGCATTTGACGGTGTAGAGGTTGTTGAGAACACTGCAGCACTGGACGGCGAGGAAGATCTGCTGGCAGAGATGAATGCCGAGTCGGATCTGAACTTCAACAACGGCGGTAACACCAAAATCCAGGATATCATCACTGATGCTTTCAACGGTACCAAGACCTTTGATGAGATCATGGCAGACTGGACGAAGGAATGGAACGACGCACAGGAAGAACTTGAGATCGAAGTATTGTATTAAATTCGGGATCGGGTTTTAAGAACCTTAAAAAATGTGTGAAATAGGGCCGGGAGAGATCATTTTCCCGGCTCTGTAACAATAAGCCGGTAATAAACATCCGGGGGCTACAGAGAGAGAGGACTTATGGAAGGGAAAGTCAAAGTACAAGTCAACGAGGAGAGAAGCTTTTCGAAGTGGTTCACTTCGCGCAAAACGCAGCGGATCATCACCATCGCCTGCTTTATGTTTATCCCGCTTCTTCTGCTCTTTACCTTTACCTATCTTCCGTTCGGAAAGATGGTAGGATTCAGTTTTTACAAAATGAAATATATCGGTGAGCGCACCTTTGTGGGTCTGAAAAACTATAAGAAGGTCTTTTCGGAGCCGGAGTATTTCAGCTCCTTAAAACTCAGCTTTTTCTATATGGCCGGGGCGCTGGTGCAGCTTGCGATCTCGCTGTATCTGGCGACCGTTCTCAGCTTCAAAGTAAAGGGCGGTGATATCTTTAAGGGGTTTATGTTTTTCCCGTATCTGATCAACGGTATCGCGGTGGGCTTTATCTTTAAGTTTTTCTTCACCCGAGGTTTCGTGTTTGACACGGTGCTGCAGTGGTGCGGCTGCAACGTGGATAAGCTGCCGTACTGGTTAAGGGACCAGGGCGTGAACAACTGGTCGCTGGCGGGCACATCTATCTGGCGGTATTTCGGCCAGAACATGGTGCTCTTCATCGGCGCGATCATGTCGGTAGACAGTGAACTGTATGAAGCAGCCATGCTGGACGGATGTAACAAATGGCAGCAGTTTTTCTATGTGACATTGCCCAATATCCGTACGGTGCTGTTCCTGAATGTGATCCTGTCCATCACCGGATCGCTGAGCGCCTTTGAGCCGCCTTATGTCATCACCAGCGGCGCGAACGGAACGGCAACCTATTTTGTAAAGATGCACGAAGTGGCGCATACCTCCCAAAAGGTAGGCCAGGCATCCGCGATGGCAGTGGTACTGCTCATCATCATCCTGTTTGCGACACTGCTGCAGAATGTGCTCTTAAAATATGCGTTCCGGGATGCGGAGTATGAAGGACCGGAGCAGAACGTACGGAAGAAGAAGACCAGGATCAATACGGCAGGAAAGGGGAAGAAATAAGATGGATACAGAGAACACCTTAAGTATTGCGAAGAAGATCGTATTGAGTATATTGAAATATCTTTCCCTGATCTTCTTTGCCTTTGTAGCGGTGCTGCCGCTGGTTTCGGTGCTGATCACGGCGCTCAAAGATGACGAGGAATATGCGACCACCAATGTCATGGCGCTGCCGCAACATCTGAATTTTGCAAACTTTGCCAAGGCCTTTACCACGGCGAATATGGGCCGGGCATTTATCAACTCGACCATCATACTGATCGTGGTGCTGCTGGTCTCCACCTTGATCGGTACCCAGTTGGCGTATGTGTTGAACCGCTTTAAATTCCGTGGGAATACACTGATCCGTAACCTGTTCCTGTTTGCGACTTTTTTACCGGGTATCGCGATGCAGGTATCGGTATACGAGATCATGACCAAGCTGAATCTGATCAATCATCTGTACGGTTATATCATTATGATGTGTGGTACGGATATCATTTCGATCTATGTGTACATTCAGTATTTTGAGAACATTCCGACAGAACTGGATGAATCGGGGATCATGGATGGTGCCAGCTACTTCCGCATCTACCGCTCGATCATGCTGCCGCTGTTAAAGCCGGCCATCGTGACCAGCTGTATCTTAAAGGGTGTTGGAACCTATAATGAATATTATTGTGCAAACCTGTATCTGCAGGACAAGACTCGCCTGGCGACGGTGGCTACCTCCCTGTATACCTTCGTGGGACCGCTGGGCAGCCAGTACAATATGATCTGCGCGGGCGTTATCATCTCGCTTCTGCCGGCACTGCTCGTGTTCATCACCTGCCAGAAACAGATCTATTCCGGTCTGACCACCGGTGCAGTAAAGGGGTAAAAACTATGAAGACATTGTTTGCAGGGGATACACCATATAACCGTGTGATGACCAAAGTGTTTGATGCGGTACTGGTCTCGGTACTGACGCTGATGTGCTGTCTGCCCGTCGTGACGGCGGGAGCGGCACTGACCGCAGCCTGTGGGATGTATATGAGGATGGCAAAAGACCGGGAAGGCGCGATCCTGCTTTCCTATCTGGCTGCCTTCCGGGCGAATCTGAAAGAATCCATCGGCGGATGGATCCTCCTGCTGGCCGGGCTGGTATGGATCATTGCGGATCTGTGCCTGAGCCGGCAGTATGGCATCGGCTACGGGATGATGATCGTATTGGCAGCACTCTACGGCGTATATGCCGTCTGGTATTTCTGCCTGCGGGCGCGCTTTCAGGAGACGACGGGATCGGCGCTGGTCAATAGCCTGAAATTCTGTATCGCATTCCTGCCCCTGAGCCTCGGCCTGTGCCTGTATCTGGCGGCACTGCTGGTGCTGCTCCTGTGGCAGCCCATGCTCTTTGCGCTGCAGCTCTTCCTGGCGGTGGCCGGAGCACTGTACCTGCCATGCGTCCTGATCGGAAAGAAAATGGATAAATATATCGAGGAAAGGAATGTATAATGGGAACCAAACATAATCATGAACTGATCTTCATGGAGCCGGTGCTGCAGAAACGCATCTGGGGCGGCAGCCGCCTGAAAAACGAGTGGGGATATGACAGTGAGCAGGACAAAGAACTGGGCGAATGCTGGGCGGTGTCCTGCAACGAACAGACGGACAGCCGGGTAACGGAAGGCGAATACAGAGGGAAGCATCTGTCCCAGCTGTGGCGGGAGGAGCCGGAGCTTTTCGGAAGGGAAGCGGACGGAACGGAATTCCCGCTGCTGATCAAGATCATTGATGCCAAAGAGAACCTGTCGGTGCAGGTACATCCGGACGATACCTATGCGGAGGAACACGAACACAGCAAAGGGAAACGGGAATGCTGGTACATCCTGGACTGCCCGCCGAATGCGGAACTCATCGTGGGAACCCATGCCAAAGACCGGGACGAACTGAAGCGTATGATCGAAGAAAAGAAGTGGGATGATCTGCTGAACCGTATCCCGGTGAAGAAGGGGGACTTCATCCAGATCGATCCGGGGACGATCCACGCGATCACCGCCGGGGTAGAGCTTCTGGAAGTGCAGCAGAACAGTGATGTGACCTACCGGATCTACGATTATGACCGGCTGCAGAACGGTACCCCCAGACAGCTGCAGCTGCAGCAGGGGATGGACGTGATCAATGTATCGGATGAGATCAGTGAGGAGAGCGTCATCCATCCAAAGAGTAAGGATAACATCCTGCAGCGCTTGATCTCGACATGCGACTACCTGGTATGGACGATCCGGGTGAACGGTGTGGCCTCGGTCGGGCGCATCGCCAACAGTTTCCTGATCGGCAGTGTGCTGGAGGGCAGTGGCAAGTGCAACGGCCAGCTCCTCAGCAAGGGGATGCATTTCATCGTACCCCACGACTATTCTCTGGACCGCATCGAGGGCAACCTCCGTATCAACTTCGCCGCCCCGGTCTATAGCTGATCACATAAACTCTCTAAAATCAATTTCATGAGCTACGTGGTCCGGAATCGTCTCTGTGCTCACCGGCTATGCTGTCTTGCCAGAAACAGAAATATGCTATATTCTTTATCCGTATAGTAGTTGGCTGCATAGGAAATCTGTGCCGCCAATAAAGCGGGAGGAAATCTGTTATGAATGATAAACGATCCGGGGTAAGAAAAGGCATATTCAGAACGATATTTGCATTCGCATTTATCCTGTATGGCCTGTTGTTTTGCGGCAGCAGAGCCAGGGCGGATATGGGACCGAAGCCATCTATAAGTCTGACGGTAGTAAATGCTCCGCAGGACTATTATATAGCCTTGCTTTGGCATGGGAATGCCGGTGATAACAGCGAACTCAAACTGGAGACGGTAGATGAAGAAAGTATAATGAAGTATCTGGAGGATTTTTGCTGGAATGGCTGGCGTTATTTCCGGTCTCCGGTCGGATACAACTATTATTGTTCCAATGCTGCCGGCAGTTACGGGTTTTCCTATATGGTACCGGATCCTTTCCGGGTGATCATAATTGATTCTGATGGTGTTGTATATATCAGTGATGAACTTGATCAGGAAGAGTATAATGCCAGCTGTACACTGGATGTATCTACCGGGAGTCTGACGGAAAACCGTACCGATAAAGTGTTAGGACGCATTTTATATGTGGTTTCATGCTATCTTATCACGCTCGGCGTGGAGTATCTGATATTTAAGCTGTTTAAGTATCCGGTTACCAAGAGAAATATTGCCGGTTTTCTCATAGTCAATACGATAACGAACCTTTCGTTGAGCTGCGGAACGATCATTCTCGGGCCTTCTGCCGGTCTGGTCATGGTATTTTTCGGGCCGGTGATCGAAGCGGCGATCATGTTGATCGAGGGGATCGTCTATGCCATTACATTAAGAGATAAGGATGGGCAGAAACGGACAGGAAGAGCTTTTCTTTACTCTCTGGTTGCAAATCTTCTGAGTGCGGTTTTGGGAGTTGTAGTTGCATTGTTTCTGATCATATAGCAGTGGGAAGGTGAGCCATGGGGACGGTTCTCGTGGCTCACCTTTTCTTGTTGCATTAATCGGCAATTCATTATAAAATATAGGCTGATATTTTTCAGAAACACATGTATTAGGAAAGGGTAACTGATATGATCAAATTACACGACACCGGCGCCTTCTTAAAGAACGGTACCGAACTGATCCCGGAAGCGCAGGGCGCAGACCTTGGCGTATCCAAAGAAGAAGCAAAGAAGAATACCATCGCTTACGGCATTTTGCAGAACCACAATAAGTCCGGCAATGCCGAGAAGCTCAACATCCGCTTCGATAAGCTGACCAGCCACGATATTACCTTTGTCGGTATCATCCAGACGGCAAGAGCGTCAGGCCTTAAGAAGTTCCCGATGCCGTATGTACTGACCAACTGCCACAACTCTCTGTGCGCGGTAGGTGGTACTATTAATGAAGATGACCATGTTTTCGGTCTGACATGTGCAAAGCGTTACGGCGGTATGTATGTTCCGCCTCATATGGCAGTCATCCACCAGTTTGCCCGTGAAATGCTGGCAACCGGCGGCGGTATGATCCTGGGTTCCGACTCCCATACCCGTTATGGTGCACTGGGTACCATGGCAGTGGGCGAGGGCGGTCCGGAGCTGGTAAAGCAGCTGCTGGAGCAGACCTATGATATCGATATGCCGGGCGTGATCGCCATCTATATGACCGGTGAGCCGGCCAGAGGCGTGGGCCCGCAGGACGTGGCACTGGCTATCATCGGTGCGGTATTCAAGAACGGCTATGTAAAGAATAAAGTCATGGAATTTGTGGGACCGGGTGTGAAGAACCTGTCCGCAGACTTCCGTATCGGTGTGGATGTCATGACCACCGAGACCACCTGCCTGTCCTCCATCTGGCAGACCGATGATGAGATCAAAGAGTTTTATGAGATCCATAAGCGTCCGGGCGACTATAAGGAACTGGCACCGGGGGCTGTGGCATACTATGACGGCGTGGTAGAAGTGGACCTGTCCAAGATAAAGCCCATGATCGCGCTTCCGTTCCATCCGTCCAATACCTATACCATCGAAGAGCTGAATGCAAACCTGGACGACATCCTGGCAGACTGTGAGAAGAAGGCACAGGTGAGCCTGGACGGCGCAGTAGACTTCAAGCTCAGAAACAAGATCAAAAACGGCAAGCTGATGGTAGAGCAGGGTATCATCGCGGGTTGCGCCGGCGGCGGATTTGAAAACATCTGCGCGGCAGCCGATATCTTGAACGGCGCGAGCATCGGACCGGATGAGTTTACCTTAAGCGTATATCCGGCATCCGTACCGGTCTATATGGAACTGATCAAGAACGGCGCGGCAGCAAAGATCCTGCAGACCGGTGCCATCATGAAGACGGCATTCTGCGGACCGTGCTTCGGTGCAGGCGATACGCCGGCCAACAACGAACTGTCCATCCGTCACTCCACCAGAAACTTCCCGAACCGCGAAGGTTCCAAGCTGCAGTCCGGCCAGATCGCTTCCGTAGCACTGATGGATGCGCGTTCCATCGCAGCAACCGCAGCAAACAAGGGTGTGCTGACCCCGGCAACGGATGTACCGGAGAAGATCGGCAAGTACAAATACTTCTTTGATAAGACCATTTATGATAACCGTGTATTTGACTCCAAGGGTGTGGCAGATGAGAGCGTGGAAGTGAAGTTTGGCCCGAACATCAAGGACTGGCCGGCGATGGTAGAACTGCCGGAGAATATGATCCTGCGTGTGGTATCCGAGATCCACGATCCGGTCACCACCACCGATGAGCTGATCCCCTCCGGTGAGACCTCTTCCTACCGCAGCAACCCGCTGGGCCTGGCAGAGTTTGCACTCTCCCGTAAGGATCCGGAATATGTGGGCCGTGCAAAGACCGTACAGAAAGCACAGAAGGCGCTGGAAGAAGGCAAGGATCCGGCAGAAGGCTTTGCAGAGATTGCCGATGTAGTGAATGCGGTGAAGGCATTTGACAGCAGTGTGGATCTTAAGAACCTGGGCATCGGTTCCACCATCTTTGCCGTGAAGCCGGGTGACGGTTCCGCACGCGAGCAGGCTGCAAGCTGCCAGAAGGTACTGGGCGGCTGGGCAAACATCGCCAACGAATATGCGACCAAGCGTTACCGCTCCAACCTGATCAACTGGGGTATGCTGCCGTTCATCATTCCGGAAGGCGAGCTGCCGTTCAAGAACCTGGACTACATCTTCCTGCCGGGCATTCGCACCGCAGTGAAGGATAAGGTAGACGACATCAAGGCCTATGTGATCAAAGACGGCCAGATGAAGGAATTCGGCTTAAAGCTCGGCCAGCTGACCGACGCAGAGCGCGAGATCATCCTCGACGGCTGCCTGATCAACTACAATAGGGTATAATTCATAATTATATGTATCAAAAACCGCACCGTTTGGTGCGGTTTTTTGATACCCGGACTATCTTGCTGCGGTTTTCGTTTTATGCAATGGTTCAGGCGTTGATATACTCTTCCAGATCGTAGGTGGACAAAGCGTCCAGGAACAGCTTGTAGTACATATAGTGTGACTCGTTCCATACCAGGTTCTGGTGGAGAGAGAGAAAGATCAGGGATGCTTTGCGGCCATCCACATCTTCGAACGGTGCCACCACAAAGGAGTGGATATCCGCATCCTGCAGGCGCTGGCTGTATTTCGGGCGTAATTCCGCAGGCAGATGTATGATGTTGTTGCAAACCACCATATCGTATTTGTACAGATGCGTATAGCACATGGCGGGATCCAGCAGCATATCCAGCTCGTTGGCTATATGGGCACCCTCGGCTGTCTGTGGGCCGGTAGTGAGCAGGATACGGTCAGGATCTTCCGTGACCAGCATCAGCAGCGGGATCTTGAAGCGTTCTGCAAATTCCGGCAGCAGGGATGTCAGCGACGGACGCTTTTCGAAACGGATCATAAACAGCATCTGTACCAGGACATCTCCGAGAGGCAGATTGTCGCGGCCGTTTACCAGGATTTCACCTTCGGTCTTGCTGGTGCGGATCTCCTCAATGGTAGGATGCTTTTCCGGTGTATACAGCACATAGCGGTTGCGGCCCTTTTCTTTTGCCATATACAGGCAGTAGTCCGCAATCATAAACAGATCATTATAATTTGTTGCGTGATCGGGATAGGTCGCCGTTCCCATGGACAGCGTGATCGGTGCTTCGCCCCGCGGTCCCTTATCCGGGAATTTATCCTTTACCAGACTCTTGATATTACGAAGATGAGAGCGTAAGATCTCCTCATTTACATTGTTGTTAAAGATGAGCAGGAACTCATCACCGCCGATACGGCCGCAGACACCGTCATCGCCGACCTCTGCTTTCATGATCGAAGCGACTTCCTTAAGGACCACATCACCAAACTGATGGCCGTGGCTGTCATTGACATTTTTAAAGTAATCGATATCCACGATCGCCAGGGTAGTATTGATGATGCAGCGGTTGTCGACCCGGTCTGTCGCGAGACGTGTGATATCCAGCTTATTCACCAGACCGGTCAGCGGGTCGTAGGTTAGATTGTCGACAGCACCGGTACCACGGCGACGGATCGGATGGACCAGACCGACAATGGATTCCCGCTTGCTGTCATGATGTGCGACGATGCCCCGGAACATGGTGTCCGAGATCGCATGATCTTCATTTAAGAGGTTTTGCGAAAAAGTCACCTGAAACGAAGGCGTTTTATCCTTCATATGGCGGATCAGGGTATTCAGCGCCATTTCATTATCCTCTGTGATCTTGCTGCGAAGATGATCGGCAATCTCATCAAAGGAGTGGCTTCCGTCTTTGAAATGGCTTTTTTCGGCGTTGAACAGGCGGACCGAATCATTGTCCGGACAGTATTCGAAGAACATATCCTCGAACAGGCTGAGCAGAGCCTTTTGTGAGCCCTGGGTAAAGAGCATATTCTGATAATCGCCGATCATGCCCTCGGCTTCGATCAGTGACATATGCAGCTTGTCCGGCTGGTCCGGATCGGGGAGTACCTGCATCAGATAGTGGCGGTCCGGCTCGTTTACAAATACAGCCATAAACCACTCGCCGTCTGCGGATTCCATGTGCTGCAAGAGCGATGCGCGATATTCGGCCGTGATGTACTCTTCAAAAGCGGTCAGAGTATCGTTGTTGGCCAGCTCGTACACCTTCGGATCCAGAACGAGTAACTGATGCCCGTTTTTCGTTATGAGTATTTCATGAAAATGACTGTCTGCCATAACTTGAAATCTACCCCATTATAGATAATAATACAAATCTACTATAGCACATTATCGGATATTTGTGAATCCCTATTGGGTAAACGGTTACAATACCAAGGATCCGAGTTCGCAATCGTTTGCGCGTAAGCAGTGGTTTCCTTCGGCGTAAAATATAGAAGAATGCAGGCGGCGGAGCTTGCAAGCAAGCGGAAGTTGGTAGTATAATCTCCAAAGATGTCGGAACGGCGTGAGGATTTATAAATATATGGAAGAGATAACGAACAAAAATACGATCCATGAAGTGGTAGATGTGTGCGTGGTAGGTGCCGGACATGCCTGTCACTGTGAACTGGTAGGAACAAAGGGATACACCTTTGAAGAACCTGGCAATGGAGAATAACCTGAGCGAAAGCAGTTGATCAGGAATGCAGGTAATAATCAAAAATTAATTGAAGAAAGGGGAGCGTATGATACTGTTTATCAATGCCTGTGTCAAGGCAGGATCAAGAACAAAGAGGATAGCGGATGCGTATCTGGTAAAAATATCTGAACCGGTTACGGAAGTGAAGCTGGAGGATATTGAGTTTCCGGTGACAGATGAGGAGTTTTTGAAGAAAAGGGACAGTCTTATATCCGGCAGACAGTTTTCTGATCCGATGTTTTCAATGGCAAGGCAGTTTGCAGAAGCGGACAGGATAGTGATAGCCGCTCCTTATTGGGATCTGTCGTTTCCGGCTATGCTAAAGCAGTACTTAGAACATATCAATGTCCTGGGGATCACGTTTGAGTACACACCGGAAGGATATCCTAAGGGATTATGCAAGGCTAAAGATCTGTGCTATATAACGACCGCCGGAGGAGATTATTGTCCGGAAGAATATGGCTATGGATATGTTAAAGCGTTAGCGCAGAATTTCTACGGAATAAAGGAAGTTCGACAGATCAAAGCAACCGGTTTGGATATTATTGGGGCTGATGCAGAAGGGATCATTGAAGAAGCGTTGCAAAAGTTATAAGGTGTTTCGTTTATGAAGCATCAGTGGGATACGAAGAGGAGAGCATGAAGAAAACTACAGGCAGAAATCATGAATATAAAGCTTCCCTGGACATAATAATGTATTCTGATTTGCAGGGCCGGAAACGGATGAGGACTTCTACAGTTTTGCGGAGAAAGAAATGAAAACACATAGAACATACCGATGGAGAATCTTAGATCAATCCCTTTTATCGTTGTTATTTACTTTTGCACTTATTGAATTTACCAACCGTGGATCGGGAATAATTGATGGCCTTTTTGTAAGTAACTTCCTGGGGGCGAACGAGGTGGCCGGAGTAGGGATAGCCAGGACGATTTATCCTCTGACGGGAGCAGTTAGCGGAATGCTTGCTGTAGCGATTCAGAGTACATGTTCTCATAAATTGGGAAAGGGAGATGTTAAGGAATTTAACCGTGTGTTTAGTAGCCTTTTCTATATATCCGTGTCAATTTCAATAGTTCTGACCGGAATCCTTATTGCATGTGCCAAACCTATAGCAATGATGTTTGGTGCTTCAGGATCCGGAGCCGGACTTACGGATATTGCTGCTGAGTATCTGGTTGGAATTGGTATGGGACTTCCGGCTATTCTTCTTACGCCGGTGATGTCCGTGGCACTGCAGCTTGACAGTGCCACGAGTCTTGTTCGGGTTTCCGGCATTATATATTTTGTGGGAGACTGTGTTCTGGATTATGTTGCCGTAAAACTTGGTATGGGTGTAATGGGCATAGCTATGGCAACTTCCGTTGCCACCAGTGCGCAGTTTTTATTCCTCTTTGCACACTTTTTAAAAAAGGACAGAATGCTTAAGTTTACAAAATTCGATAGCTCTTTTAAAGAGGTTATAGATGCTCTTGGCCATGGCACAGAGCGTACCCTGAGATCACTTGGCAGGGTTGCCTCTCTTGCAATACTTAACAGAATTATACTTTTGTTTGTCGGTACAATGGCAATGTCGGCCTTCTCCATTCAGAAAGATTTTATATCTTTTGTTGAGATCTTTGCGGGGGGACTTGCGAATGCCACCTCACTTCAGATAGGCGTCAGCTATGGAGAGGTTAACAGTGAGGCTGTTAGAGCAACCGGAAAAAGCGTTCACAAGTACTGCAATCTGTTCCTCGGGGGCGCAGGAGTTGCCTTGATTCTCTTTAGAAGAATATTTGCAGGAATGTATATCAGTGAGCCCGGAGAACTTCAGAACCTGGTGATTATAGGAGCTGTTTTTACAGGATTCTATGCACCTCTGACAGGACTTGTGAGGTCGAGGATATCTTATCTCAATGCAATAAAGAGAAAAAAGAGTATGCAGATTTTGACGATTCTTTCTTCTATTGTGTATACACCCTTGGTAGCATTTATTCTTGGATATATTTTTGGGGCTTGCGGAGTTTTGGCAACAGAACTTGTACAGACTATTCTGCTGCTTCTGACTATTGTTATTCACTATCAGATAAATACAAAAAAGATCATTCCGGCTGTGGACGATTATCTATGTCTGCCGGAGGAATTCGATCTTCCTCCCGGAGATGTTATTTCCCTGGATATTCTCAATGCGGATGATGCTACACTGGCTGCGGAGCAGATTCAGTTGTTTTGTAAAGGACATGGTTTTGACAATAATATTGCGATGAAGGCAGCTATTTGTTTTGAGGAGCTTGCAACGTTTACCATACGCAATGGTTTTCCAAGAAGCAGAGGAGGCAAGCCGAGTATAGACCTCAGAGTGGTTGTGGCTGAAAATAACCTTGTTATGAGGATAAAAGATAACTGCCCGGCCTTCAACGTTGAAGCAGAAATAGCAAAAGAAAAGAGAGATATGGATCCCGAAGATATACGCTTTAGCCTTGTGGTCTTAGGTGCACTGGCAGAAAATATCAATTATGTTCACTCGTTGGATACCAACAATGTAATAATTTCTTTTTCCGGGAAAAGTTTATGATGGATTCCTGGGGCTTACTTGCACTTTTTTTAAGAAAAAACTTGACACGATGTCAGAATTGAATGTATGGAGGAAGGATATGCCAAAAGGATCACCGGAAAGAACCGCAGCAAGAAAAGAGGAAATCATAAGTGCCTGCGAGAAACTGTATCAGACCATGGAACTGAAGAGACTGGAATATGATTTGACGGTTTGCAAGGTGGCGGCGATTACGGACATAGATATGACAACGGACTTTTTCTTTATAGGAAAAACAGATGAGGAAATTTCGTTGGTTTGTAAGACGGATGATACACCGATAAAAACAACCGAGCGTGATGATGGGTGGAAAGGGTTTCGCATTCAGGGAGTTCTGGATTTTTCCCTGATCGGAATCTTGTCGAAACTCTCGGGAATTCTTGCTGCGAACAGCATTGGGATTTTTGCGGTATCGACTTTCAACACGGATTATATTCTTGTGAAGGCAGAAAACTTCGAGCGGGCGTTAAGGATCCTGTCCGAAGAAGGATACACTATTGTATAAATGAGTTTTTGCCGGACGTTTACATGCAATTAAACAGTGTTATCTTTGGAGGCGGGATGCGTAAGGGAGAGGTTTGTGGAGCGTGTACAGGAGCACTTATGGTATTGGGGCTTTTGTATGGTGAGACACACCCTGGAAATAAGGAAGAGCGCGAACTCTCAAATCGCATAAATGATCTTATGATGAGTCGTTTTAAGGAAGCAAACGGATCTTACAAATGTAATGATCTTCTTGGATATGATATTTCAACTCCGGAAGGAGCGCAGAAGGCCAGAGTGGAAGGATTATTTACAGAGTTTTGCCCTAAGATGGTTGCAAGTGCAGTGGATATTTTAGAAGGAATCCTAGAGGAGATGGATTGATGATATCCGCGCATAGAGACGCGGAGAAGACTTGAGGATATCTGCACGCAGAGGTGTGGATAAGACAAATGAGAGAAAGAAAAAAAATACAAACAGGAGGATAAAAAAATGCAATTTGAAACATTACAGAAAGACATGATCGCAGCAATGAAGGAGCACAACAAGGCAAGAAAGGATGCCATTTCTTCAGTGATCCAGGCAGTCAAAAAGGTAGCGATCGATGAGGGACATCGGGACGATATCGGTGAAGAACTGGTAGACCGGGTTATTTTGAAGGAATTAAAATCCGTAAAGGAGCAGATTGATACCTGCCCTGCAGGCAGAGATGAGCTGAAGGCGGAGTATCAGTTCCGTTATGATGTGATCAGTGAGTATGCGCCCAAGCTGATGAGCGCAGAAGAAGTGGAGGCGCTGCTCAAAGAAAAGTTTGCAGAGGTGATCGCCACCAAGAACAAAGGCCAGATTATGAAAGCGGTGATGGCGGAACTAAAAGGTAAAGCGGACGGTAAGGTCATCAATGAAGTTGTAGCGAAGCTTTGCAGTTAAAGGGTATTAAAGCGGGAAAGCTACGGCATCTTTGTATAGCTTCTGAAGCGTATGGATAAATATGGCAAGGCTCTCGCGGTTGTCTGTCTTGTGGGTGCAGAGGACGCAGTGAAAGCATTCTTTGGTGTCATAAGGGATCCACGCAAACTGTCCGCTGTGGTCATTTAAGAAGCCGGGAGCAAGGCAGATGCCTTTTCCGGATGCGACATTTACAAGCGTAGTATCGTGATCGGGACTGTTAAAGTATTCGATTTTTCCGGAGGAGATGAGCTTTTGCTGGACGGATCGCAAAGCGTTCGGCGAGCCACTGCCTACCATGAGCGTGCGTCCGTAGATGTCTTCCTCCGTGATGATGTTCTTCTTCGCCAGCGGATCGTTTTTATCGGTGATCAGATAGATCCCGGAATCAAAGAGCTTGTGGACATTGATTCCCGGAATATGTCTGGTCTGCTCGATGAGGGCGAAGAGGATATCGGATTCATCCTTTAAAAAACTTTCCACACCGTTATCGTACTGAAACAGAGGAGTAACCTGGACGCCGGGCTGCTCCTTTTCAAATGTGCGGATGGCCTCCGGCAGAAAGCAGATCGCCCGCTTCATATCCTCGCGCATACCGGAAAGATATGTTACGAACTGCTGACCGGCAGGCGTGAGAGCGGCGCGGCTGAAATTGAGTGTCCGTGCCAGTTCTATACAATAATCAATTTGTTTGGTTGTCATCGAAAAAAAACCCCGTCGATCAGCTATTTAAAAATCAAATCAATTATAGGATATTTGGAGTGGATATTTCAAGTGTTTCGTGGAATAATAAGATCAACGAAGCAAGGAAACACAGTTCACGAAAATGAAACACTGACCTGAGGCATCCGGCGCAACTGGAAAAGATCGTGGCGGTACAGAACGGTAATGGAATATATGTCCGCCGGTATGGATTGACCAAACGGCAGCGCAAGCATACGGAACCGCAGGCAGCCGGAGATACCGAACCGGACCCGCTTCAGGATGCAGCCTGAGCATAGTGGTATATGAGTGGCGCGGAGATATTTGGAAGAATAAATGAACGAAGTAAACAAAACATTATTCATACCGTTATATGGCAAATCTCTGGTCAGCAGGAAGCAGATCCTGTTGAAAGACCCGTATGCCGAGAAGATCTGGGAAGCGGAACAATTCCCCATCAAAGGAAAGTCCGGATCCAAATGGCTTGCCTATAATATGGCGATGCGGGCCAGGATCTTTGATGACTGGACGGATGGGATGATCCGACAGCATCCCGGGGCACTTGTTCTGCACATCGGATGCGGACTCGACAGCCGGTGCAAAAGGATCAAAGAGCATCCTGCGCAGTGGATCGATTGTGATTTTCCGGATGTGATCGCTGCCCGAAAAGAGTATTATGAAGAGTCGGATTGGTATTCGATGCGGGAGCTGAATCTGGCGGATCCGGAACAGGTAAGAATGCTGCCGGCGAGTGATACGGTGATCGTGATCCTGGAAGGGATCAGTATGTACCTTACCGGGGAGGAATTGCGATCGGCCTTTCGGACATTGCAGGAGAAGTACGGCGAGGTGCATATCCTGATGGATATCTATACGGTGTTTGGCGCAAAAGCATCGAAATACAAAAATCCCATAAACGATGTCGGTGTGACCGTCGTATATGGGAGCGATGATGTACCCGCTCTGCTTGCGGGACTGCGGATACAGTTTAAGGAAGAACATTCGTTAACCCCGCCGCATCTGGTAAATGAACTTTCCGGTTTTGACAGAGTATTCTTTCAGACGCTGTTTACCGGCAAAATGTATCGCAAAATATACCGGCTGGTGGAACTGGCAGGATAAAAACCATGAGGTCCGTCTCAAAGCACACCGAATAGCTTTTCCCAATCATCGGATGTAATGATACGGTCACTTACAACATCCATATTAGCGAGCATGCTCTCTACGCTGTTTTCCAACGTTACCTGCACGAAGCGATCCACGTCAATTCCGCGCAATAGAAAGAATAGTAACGGATCCTCATCAAAGCGTACGGCAATTCCATAGAGAACCGCTGCCACATGTTTGCACATCAGAGCCCAATCCGGACAACTGCAGTTAAAGGAGATCTCTTTTGGGGTTGGGAACAGACCGCCCTCCTCCCAAAAGACTTCCTTCAATTCCTCCGGAAAGTCTCCTTCCAGCAGGCGTTCCAGACTGTCGATCTGATCGCCGCATACGTCCATGATGTGCTGCATGCGGTTTTCATTTACGGGGCTGATACGGATCTCTACTTTGTATGGAGTCTTCTTTCTGCCCTGTACTTTTGCCATAACTTTTCCTTTGGCGATCTGCAGATCGACTACGGCTCCGGTACGCAGATAACGGCGCCCACGTTCCAGGCGGTTTTCATAATCGGCATATCGTTCCAGATTTTCACACCAGGCACTGCTCCACCAACTGTGGGTGATCCTGCGGCCATCGACCTTTACCGGGTGAAGTATTGTTCCCTTTGCTTTTGCTTTCCTTGCCGTCTCTCCGGCGTTTCTTTTTATCTGTGACGCGCTGGGTTGCTCGTACAGACTCTCCGTATCCCAATAGCTTTTTTTCATTGTATGATTTACCTCTTATTCCAGACGAAGCATCTTCATCAGCGCATCATTATCCATCTCGGTGATCCAGTTTTCGCCGCCGCTGCCGATGACATTTTCTGCCAGTTCCTTTTTGGAATTGATCAATGTATCGATTTTTTCCTCGATCGGTCCCCGGCATACCAGTTTGTGCACGATCACATTATTTTTCTGGCCGATACGGAAGGCGCGGTCAGTGGCCTGGTTTTCTACCGCAGGATTCCACCATCGGTCAAAATGGATCACGTGGGATGCTTTGGTCAATGTCAGTCCGGTGCCTCCGGCTTTGACCGACAGGATCATATATGGCACATAATCCTCTCCCTGAAACTGTTCCACCATCCGGCTTCTTGCTTTTACAGTGGTGCCACCATGGAGAGTCAGTCCTCTGGAGTGAAAGATCCCTGCCAGAAAGTCGTCCAGATAGGGGATAACTTCTGTGAATTGTGTAAAGATCAATACGCGCTCACGCTTTTCATAGATGGTCTCGCAGATATCACGCAGCATGGCGAATTTCCCGCTGTCTTTTTCGGCATAACCTTTCTGGCCCATATACTGATCCGGGTGATTGCAGATCTGTTTCAGTTTCATTATGGAAGAAAGTACGATCCCCCTGCGCTTGAAATCGCTCATCGCTTTTGGACCTTCATCCTGTTTTTGCAGGATTTTCTCCAGTTCCTGTACATATTTTTTGTACAGGACGGCCTGCTTTTTGGAAAGCTCCACATAGTCCACCTGCTCCAGTTTGTCCGGCAGATCGGAGATGATGGATTTGTCTGTTTTGACACGCCGCAGCATAAAGGGTGAGATCATAGCCTTCAGCTTTGCATAGCCCTCCGGCCGCTCATCCAGAGTGTGGCAGTAATCCCGGAATTCATCGGATCCGCCCAGAAGCCCCTTATCCAGAAAATCAAACAGGGACCACAGGTTGGTCAGATCGTTTTCAATGGGCGTACCGGTCATAGCCAGTTTCAGCCGGGCATGCATTCTTTTGATCTGTTTCGTCTGCTTGGATACAGGATTCTTGATAGCCTGCGCTTCATCCAGGATCAGAACATCCCAAAGTGCCTCCTCCAGAGAGGAAATACGCAGTGTCATAGCGTATGTTGTGACAGTAAGAAAGGTATCCGGTCTAGGTGATCCGGCAGCGCCGGGGCCATGCAGGATCG
>JAFWRC010000008.1 GCA_017508825.1 Lachnospiraceae bacterium | reverse complement strand
TAGGGGGAGGCTTATTTTTCAGCATGCGCACGGAGCATTACTCTCTTGCAACATCGTACAAAATGATATTCAGGGATTATTACTACGTTTACGATTTTCGGGTTGGATATCGTCAGACACATAAACTTCGCTTTTCATTACAGGGATTCGGTTACTGAGATCAACGTACTCCTGAAACCGTTTGGCACCGGGGCCGGATTCTCTGCCGGCGGATTCGTCATGGATCTATATTCTGTTCCGGGAATATTTCTCTTGTTTTTTCAGAATAAGGTTGGTATACTGAAATGAGAAAAACAGCAGATTATATAATTGAAATGCGCTATAATCTGCTGGAAATGATCAAAAAAATGTGCTTTCAGCAGATTATAAGGATGGCGAGTGAGATGGGCTTGGTTGGAAGAGAACGGGAAAATGCGATTTTGGCAAACTGTCTCAGATCGAAAAGACCTGAGTTTTTGATCGTATACGGACGGCGGCGTGTCGGAAAAACATATCTGATCAGAGATTTTTTTCGCGAGAAGTTCAGTTTTTATACGACCGGAATTCCGGATGAAAAGACACGGAATCAGCTTAAGGCATTTAATGAATCGCTGATGCTATACGGAGATAAAACAAAAATCATTCCCAAAGACTGGTTTGAAGCGTTTCGGAGACTTCGACAGTTATTAGAGCGTGACAATGTATGCCGGGAGTATTCCAGTGGGAAAAGAGTTGTTTTTTTGGACGAAGTACCATGGATGGACACTGCCAGATCGGATTTTAAGTCAGCATTCGATTTCTTTTGGAACAGTTGGGGATCTGCTCAGGAGGATCTGTTATTGATCGTTTGCGGGTCGGCAACTTCCTGGATCATAAACAATATCATTGATGATAAGGGTGGGTTTCACAATCGTATTACGAAAAGGATGCATTTGGAACCGTTTACGCTGGGAGAATGTGAACAGTTCTTTTTGAGCAATGGGATCCGGCTGAATAGGGATAAGATCATAGAAAATTATATGATCTTTGGCGGAATACCTTATTATTTGAATTTGTATGACCGTAAACTTAGTTCGGCGCAGAATGTGGACAGTCTGATCCTTGATCAAAACGGAGATCTTTACAATGAATACGAGCATTTATTCCGGTCTTTGTATAAAAATGCAACGAATCATATGAAAGTTATAGAAACGATAGCTCAAAAAAGAAGAGGCGTTCAGCGTACAGAACTTGCGGCTGAATCCGGGATCTCGGATGGGGAAGGATTGACCAAGGTACTGCGAGAACTGGAACAATGTGGTTTTATTCGGAAATATGAAAATCTGACCAGCAGAAAAAACGGATGTTTCTATCAGGTGACAGATCCGTATGTCCTTTTCAGTCTTACTTTTTTGAATGAGAAAAAAAAGAAATCCTGGCAGAATTTTATGAGGTCTCCTGAGTTTTATGCATGGAGAGGAAATGCATTTGAAATCGTCTGCCTGAATCATATTTCGCAGATCAAAGCGGCGCTGGGGATTTCCGGCGTAGAGAGCAGTGAGTATTCCTGGAAGAGTAAGAAAAAGAGTGGTGGCGCGCAGATAGACCTGCTGATCGATCGAAGGGATGATGTGATCAATCTGTGTGAGATGAAGTATACAGATACAGAATTTGTGATCGATAAAAAATACAGGGATGAATTGCTGAAAAAGACAGAGGTATTTGTTGAAGAGGTGCATCCGGATAAATCGATACATCTGACTTTCATCTCTGCAAACGGATTGAAAGAGAATGAAAATGCGGATGTGATACAAAATGTGATCGGGCCGGAAAAATTGTTCGCGTTATAATGAAAAAAGGATCGACTACGGCCTGTACGGGGAGAACATATAAATAATGGAAATCTATACAGTAGAGCAGATCACGGAGGCCGATTTCGGCTGTGAAGAAACGGAACGAACAGAGCCGATGGCGTTGCTGAAACTCGCATCAGGCGCGGAAATAAAATACGTCGAACTGGCGGAAAGTGAATTGCAGAAAAAGGGGATCAGTGAAGGGAAGAAAGTCATATTTACCGGATCCGGAGAAGTGCTGAAATATGTCCGTGTGGTCGCGGCGGTGATACGGAAAAATGACGACGGTATACAAAGGATCTTTTCAACCGCCCGTGGATACGGCGCATATAAAGGCTGGTGGGAATTTCCGGGAGGAAAGATCGAGAACGGTGAGACGCCGCAGCAGGCGCTGGTCCGCGAGATCCGGGAGGAATTAACCGCAGAGATCGAAGTGGGAGAACGGATCAGGACGATCGAATATGATTATCCGGAGTTCCATCTTTCCATGGATTGCTTCTGGGCATCTGTGAAATCCGGCCATTTGGAACTGAAGGAAGCGGAAGATGCAAGATGGCTTACCGGGGATGAACTGAAAGACGTGAAATGGCTTCCGGCGGATCTGGAGCTGATAGAAGATGTAGCGAAGGCTTTACTATGAGATACGGATTGAGGTGTAAAAGATGGGGGATGACCGGCTGGAATTTGAATACTGTACGAATTGTGATGCCAATCTTACGCTGCAAAAGGGGTACAGTAATGAATTACCGTATTGGATCTGTAAGGGCTGTGGTGAGATGCTGATCAATCCGAAGATCGCAACGGAGTCCGGTATCATCTGGCGGTGCGATGGCTGCGGGGCTTTGCTGAATATCCAGGACGGATTCACGGAAGAGAACGAGGAGTGGGTTTGCTCGGAGTGCGGATATAAGAATCCTATCACCGAGAGCGAACTGTATCTGTCGGAAGATGAGTATCTCGGCGAGAAGAGCAATCCCTACAGAGGATTAAGTGATGATGATGTGCTTGCGCTGTCACTTTATTCTGTGGAGCAGGACATTGACGAAAATGGCCGGGTAGCGCTCGTGAGAGATCCGGAAACCGGCAGATTGTTTGTCAGAAAGTTCCTAGCCTTTTATGATAAGACGATCTATGAATACCTTAAGGACCACCCGGTCAGACATATGCCCGGGATCATTGCGCTGTATGAGGGCAGTAACGGTCTGATCGTCATGGAAGAGTATATGGAAGGCGTTACTGTGGCTGAGATGTTGGAAGAGGAGTGCCTGCCGGAAAAAGAAGCTGTTGATATCGCAAGATCGGTCTGCCGGATCCTGGAGGTACTTCATAACCTGCCGACACCCATTATCCACAGAGATGTCAAGCCATCCAATATCATCGTAAAGCCGGATGGGGAAGTGGTTCTGCTGGATATGAACGTGGCAAAGTGGTATGATGCGGATAAGACCGATGATACCGCCTATATGGGGACGCAGCATTATGCGGCTCCGGAACAGCTGGGATTTGGTTTTAAGGCTTCTTATGCGAAGACGGATATCTATGCGGTTGGTGTATTGCTCAATGTCATGCTTACCGGACGGTTTCCAAAGGAACAGCGCGCACCGGGAAAAATCTGGGATATCATAGAGCGGTGTATACAGCTGAATGCGGAAGAACGTTATACGGCAGCAGAACTGATCAATGAGTTGGATAAAGTGAGTGGAGAAAACGATGGAGATCAATAAACCGACAGATGAACTGGACAGTATTTTGGCAAATATGAAGCCGGATCAGCTGGATGAATTCTTTAACGCATATGGAAAAGGCGTGGCAGATGAGAAGAAGGCGTTTTACTATTATTATACCGGCGTTTTGAAGGATAAACGGATAAAACTCAAGGACGTCTATTCTTTTGCGGGGGAATCGGAATCCTACGGCGGACAGATCGTCCGGATGGAAAAGCGGACAAAGGACCGTGATCTGATATTGCGGCTGTGTATCGTGGGGCATCTCAGCCTGGAGGAGACCAACCGGGCGCTAAAACTCTACGGGATGCCGGAACTGTATTCCAAGAATTCCAGAGATGCGTGCCTGATCGTGGCGATCAGCAATCGGATCTACCGGCTGGATAAGATCGACGATATGCTGGAGAAAAGAAGCCTGCAAAAGATCACGAAAGATGAATGAAAAGGTACACGGAGTAACATTTTCCCACCATTA
>JAFWRC010000054.1 GCA_017508825.1 Lachnospiraceae bacterium | reverse complement strand
TGGAAGTGAGATGTATAAAAACGCATTCCGCGTGACGTGGAGGGAACCCATTTTCGCGTCACCATTCTCCTCGAGGATCGATGCAACCTGGGGAAGACCTCTTTATAATATCACGTCCAGTTCTTCATTCATGACCAGATTTTCAAACTGCCCGAGTGAATAACCATGATCTGCAACAATAATGATCCGCGTATTATCGTATACACCGGCTTCGCGTAAATGATCAAACCAGTTCCCGAGCATAAGCAGCGATGCCATATTTACATGATAGTGTTCCTGTGCCAGGGGGACCTCCATATTCATTGGAATGCCGTTAATTTCATAGTTTTTTACAACGGCTAAGCTGTCATCCTCTTCCTGTGATGGCGTATAATCCGGCAGGTGAAGCAGGCAGGGGGAATGTGTAGCGTTATTTGCCATCAGTAACAGGTGATCACAGGGATCATTTTGGATCAGGGTCAGTTCGGGCAGACTCTCCAGAGTCCGGTAACTGTCGAGAAAGGCAGGGTTTTGCAGTGTGCCGACCGCCTTCCGCATATACCATCCGTCGGTGTAGATCAGATGCCTGGCTGTGATCGGAGCGGCTTCCATAACACTGTAATAAAAGAAGCTTCGGTATCGTCCGAGTTCCTCCTGTTCGATATCTTCATAGGTACCGGAGAAGCGTCCCCACAGCCGGTATGCCTGTACATAGGGATACGGATCATAGATACTGAGATCGGGAATGTTGGAAAAACCTGCATACGGAGGGTCACATACGGTCACTTCATAGCCGTTTTCTCCGAAAAGAACCGGCATCACACACAGGGCTTCATTGATCTTATCTGCTACGGTGACATTCGACCGTGCATTGATCGCATGCGGATTGTACTCATAACCGCCAAATACTGCCGGCATTCCGAATATTGTGGATCCGCCAAAAGAAACAGCATTGGGATACCATACAAATCCGTCGAACTGTTCATGTAATTCCGGCTTTTCCTGAAATATATAGGGGATATAGGCGCTGATGGCGCGATCCATCATTATTATCACTACATTTTTGCCTTCTGTTGAAAAAGGAAGAATATGCAGGGTGTCGCCGGATACGGATTTTACATCCGAAGGCAGTTTCTGCAGGGCGCTCGCTGTCCTGATCGTATATGCTGCAATAAAAACAGCGGATACAACAACCATAACCGTTTGCATATAACGCAGAAGCATCTTTCCCCGGGTTTTTATGAATGCTGCGCATAAGCACAACAGCAGCAACACCACGGAGTTTGCTGCGGTATCACCGTTTGCGTATACCGGCGTATGATCAAAGATCAGATTTTCACTGACGATCCCCTCCATTCCGGTGAAGAAAAAGTAATCTGCCACACTGCAGATACTGATTGCGGAGATCAGCTTTTCATAGAGTTTTCTGCCATCGGCGAAAAGGAAAAAATAGAATATACTGCCCCAGCCCAGAAAAAGACCGGCTGCCGTCAGGGTATTTCGCAGTATATAGTATAACGGATCATAATAGTGGAACGTATTGACAAAATCTAAAGGTGATGATGCGATTGCCGCTGCCGGGATGACGGCTCCGATCAAAAGGGTAAGAAGGGATTCAGAGACCAGGATACAGCGCCAGCCGGATCCGGTATCTGTGTCTGCCGGCCGGTCGGATTCTTTTCTCTTGCAAAAGTGTCGGATCATCGGAATGAACAACAATGCTATCACGACAAGACAGATTGCCGAAAGAAGATATTCTTTGCTTTCAAAGAAACCTAAAAGGGTGCCGCGCTCAAGCAATTGATGGATAAAAGCGATATCTGCAAGGAAGAAGATCCAGGCAGTCAGACGTTGGCGTTCTTTGCATTTTTCGATAAGGTGAAGCAGCATCGACAGGAGATTGTTCATCGTCCAATACAGCACCAGACCGGCCGGGCTTTCATAGAGGACGATCAAAAAAAGGACTGCAAGCCCGAATACCTGAACTTTTTCGGTAATGGAATGGCCGCGGGTATAGAAGATTCCGGAAAGGATGTTGCACAGTGTCATCAGGACCGGAAGAAGATGAAGGTTTTCGATCCCTGTAACAACGTCAGGCGCTCCCAGGTCGCTGATCCATAGAAAGGAGATGCCTTCCAGCTGATCCCAGGTGCTCAGGAAATGGTATGCAGCCATAAAAAAAGGAATCTGCAAAAGGAGAGGCAGAATACTCCGGATCATATATACCGGTCGGTAATCATTCTGGCGGTAGTAGGCGGAGAGCATCATTGTACGCTCTTCACCGCGAAAAGTGCGGCGGATATGAGAGATCCAATGTTCCATTTGTTTTAACTGCGTTTGCTGGGCAGCCTGGATCTGCTCGGAACGCCGGTACATCGGGAGAGTAACAAAAAAAATGCAGAGGCTCAGTGTGAAAATCTGCATGGGAACAGAAAGAAAGATCAGCCCGCTTAAATGGACGATCATCTCCATCAGGTATTCTATTGGAAGAATAAAGAGCGTGTAAATCATCATAAAATTCTAACAGAAATCCGTCTGTGTGTAAAGCTTCCGTTTGGCGGAAGCAGACTTGACAAGCGTAGTGGAATCCCATATCATTTTTGAGTGACTTTGAGTTAAGAGGGGGCCTGTATGATCTCAAAAAAACAAAAAGCAGAGCGGATATTGCGATGGCTTACGGAACAGGAATATATGTTTTTACTGCTGTCGGCGTTGATCGTTATGTGTCTGTATCTGCTTCTGCATCTGTTCAGCATATCAGAAACAGTTTTTATGGACACAATACAGGAAGATATTGTTTCTTTTGACCATTGGAATTGGGGAAAGAATGGCGATTTGGGATATCTGGGAGCGGCAGAGGTACCGTTGACCTGTGGAGATTCTTTTGATGTGAACGTAAAGGTACAAGGCGGAAAAGATGCAAGGTATTTTGTGTTTTTGTATGGCGATGAGCTGCTGGGAGGATTTGACGGGTATCTTCATATGGCGGAAAAATCCGAAGATTCTTTTTCCGGACGGGCAGATTTTTTTAGGGCAGACCATCGGGAAACGGGGACGTTGGTGGTTGCGATCAATGGAGAAGATGTTCTGCCGGATATATCGGACATAAAGGTATCCGTTACGGAAAGACAGAGTGGTTTTTGTATGACGGAGCGGATCGTTCTTGCCGTATTGATCGTTGTGCTTGCGGGACTTGCTATGATATGGGGGTATGTCGGTTTTAAAAGACTTCCGAAATGGTGGCAGAGCCGACATAAAATATGGAAAGAAATGCTCGGAAAAGAAGGCAGGATCTATGCTTTTCTGGTGTTTTTTACTGTCTTGATACTGTTGTTTTTGTACCGTGGTGCGGATATTTCCGGTTTGTTGTTTTACAGTGAGTATACAGGCGATGAGAAAGAGCATCTCTTTTGGCTGAATGTATTAAAAGAACAGGGGATCCTTATGAAAAGTTCGTATGCCGGGGGCGCGGAAGCCTTCAATGCATACGATTATCCGTTCGCCAATCTGTCGGTTTTTCTGCTGATACGGTCTTTGTTTCTGCTTTTAGATGATACGGCGGTTGTTTATAATCTGTTTTATTTCAGCTGTTATGTTTTAAGTGCGCTGACATCAGCGTTTGTTTGCAGACGTTTAAAAATGGATACCCATTGCACGATATTTGTTTCCATGTTATTTGCGTTTTCACCGTTTATTCAGCAGCGGTATCATCATTTATTTCTTTGTGCACTGTTCTATGTGCCGTTTATGGTACTTTTAGCGGTAAGGATTGTCGACGGATATTATGAAAAAAATAAAAACAGGTATGCCGGCGGGGTATTTCTGGCGATGCTGTGTACTACAAGCGGCCTGTATTATGCGTTTTTTTCATTATTTCTGCTGTCGATCGCTTTTGTGATTGCATCTGTAAATGCCGGGAAGGGGAAAAGGATCCGGAAGGAGGCACTCGGATTGGCCGGGATCAGTATTATCGGGATCCTGTTTCAGATTGCTCCGAATCTGTTATATTGGAAACGGATGGGAAAAGTAGCGGGAGAAGTAAGTGTGCGGCTGTTTACGGATACGGAACGGTATGGATTGAAACTGATACAGTTATTGCTTCCCCGGGAGAATCATCGGCTGGGCCTGTTAGAACGGCTGACATCATAT
The DNA here is from genome assembly GCA_017508825.1 of Lachnospiraceae bacterium. GTDB lineage: Bacteria > Bacillota > Clostridia > Lachnospirales > Lachnospiraceae > NK4A136. The sequence continues at coordinate 16,063 of JAFWRC010000054.1, read as the reverse complement.
TATGAATCGGGATACGATTATCTGATAAAGGCTTACGATCCCTGGATCAAAACCATGTTTATCAATGAAAATGCTACTTCGACATTAGGATTGATAGCGGCTGCCGGGCTGCTGTTATCCTTCGGATGGCTCATAAAAGGAAAGGCGGATAACAGGAAGCGTGATCTGGCACTTCTGATCACAGGGCTGATCCTTCTGGCAACCGTTGGCGGTTTCGGCTCGGTGATCGGAGTATTGGGGCTTTCGCAATTGCGCGCGTACTGCAGGATCTCGGTAATCATAATGTTTTTGTGTTTGCTGTGTTCCGCATATGCTGTTTCGGATCTGATCCGGGGGGAAAAAACAATATACAAAAAAACGGCCCTTTATATATTGCTCGTAATAGGGATACTTGATCAGACAAATGACTATAGGAATGTATGTGATGCAGATCTGACGCAAAAAAAATATGCTGAAAAAGAAGCGTTTCTTGGGCAGGTCAATGAACAGATGAGGGACGGGGAAGCTGTCTTTGCGCTGCCGTATATTGATTGGCCGGCAGAAGGAAGTACAGATCTTTTATTGGGACCGGCGGAGACAAAGGGGATCCTGTGGAATGTCGGCTGTCTGGCAGGGCGTGAAGAATCCCGCTGGCAGGCAATGGTAGCATCACGGCCGGTACCGGAGATGATCTCAACACTGCGTTCGGCAGGATATGATGCGATCTATCTGGATAAAGGCGCATGGGAGGTCTCGTCGTATACTATTTATGATGCCGATGCGATCATAGATGAGATCACGGAATATCTGGGGACAGATCCCCTGATCGATCAGGAGAAAAGCTGTTATTTTTGGAGAATGCAGGATCAGTGAACAATAAAAATATAAAAATGTTCCGTTTCCAGGGCCTGCATATTGGCGGCGAGAGGCATCTGGCTTAAGTATTGCGTGTATTCTGTTTTTGTGTACAGAAAAAAGCAATTATCCTGCGGAAGCGGATCATATAAGTGGGCGGTATCCTGCAAACAGGGATAGATCTGGGGGGCCCCGTCCTCAAAATACAGGGTCCACATTTCAATCCGGCCGTCTGACAGCTCTGTAAGGATATTGGACTGTTCGAATCCGGCATATCCTTTCGTTATATGTTCGTTATCCAGCAACGGAACGATGGAGAGCAGTTCGCGATTCCTTGCGGCATTATCAATGCCGGCGTACAGTTCCTGCGGATTGGAATAGTACAGTACGGAACGAAGAATTGCAATAACAATAAGAATTATTTTAAGATGATCGTGACGCAGAAAACCCTCTGTTTTTGCGGGGGATGACAGCATCAGAGGAAAGAAAAAGGCGAGGATAGGGACGTCATAACGCGGGACAAAATACATATCCGTAAATAAATAAAGCGCCAGGTATCCGACGATGATGGAGGCGGGAAATAAAAAGGTGAACTGTTCCGCCGGAGTGTTTGAACGCAATGCATTCATACTGCCGATAATGACCGCGATCAACAGAAGCAGTGCCAGTATACAACATACGATCCCGTAAAAGGGATTATCCTGAAACGTTTGAAAGCCTAACAATTCTGCGAAACTCCGGAAGATATAAAACGGGATCCCGGAAGGGAAGCGAAAATGCAATTCCTCTGAGGAAAAGGCGAGAGTATAGTTACCGGACTGCAGCAACAGCCGGTTTGCGAGGAGCCCGGCCAGGGAAGCGGTAAAAGAGACCGCGGCAGGGGCAAAACGGAGGTCTTTGTTCCGGAGCCGGAGAACGACATAAGTCAGGAGCAGGGGAAGGTAAAGAATAGCGAGCATACGGATGCTTTGAGCGCTGACGATCAGTGAAAGAAGAAACAGTATTGTAAGGAGCAGGAATCTGCCGCGGCGTGAGCGGATGGTCTGATAATGCAGCATGGCTCCGACGGAAAAAAACATCACAGCAACATTGATCGGATAGTAGGCACTCAGAAACATGGTATCCATATAGGTGCTGGAATAGGGGATAAAAAGCAAACCGGCTGCGAGCCAAATGGATTTTTTCAGACCGGGAACCTGAGAACAGTAATAGATACAGCTGCCGGCACAGAGGCAGCAGATCAGGAATACTGCGATCCACCGGGCGAACAGCCAGCTGTCCGTAAACAGGAAAGAAAAGGCGAAGAGCTGGATCGGACAAAATAACGGAAGTTCCGTTGAATAGAACCAATCCGGCAGCAGCAGACGGTGATCGGCATACATTTTTCGCGCAAGAACCATGTTGGAAGCAGAATCCGAATAGATCCAATTATAATAGGAAAGTACAAAGTAGATCATCAGAGCAACAAAGGGAAACAGGGTATACAGGAAAGCGTATTTTTTTGAGGAATGCATAAAGGGCTCCGTTTCTAAAGAATCTGAATATACAACACAGACAGTATATCAGAAATAGTATACTGCAAGCAAGTTTTTTTGCTGAAAATGCGATGGAAAAGAGGGGCTCTTTAACCAAAAAGGTGCTCTTTTTTTGTACAAAATACATTAAAATATAAATTGACTATGGAGATAGGGTTTGCTATAATCTCCATAAGTGGATGTATGCGTTTTTTTGTTGACAATTTGTGCTGGTGTATGTTTGGGAGCACTCCTGCATCGCTATGCGGCATACAAGATCGTATTAGGACCGGAGCCGGAGGAGGAAGAGGAAGAGGCGTTGAAGGCGGCCTATGCTGCAAGGCGGTTTTCCTTTCGGAAATATCTGGAGTACGGCGGAAAACGATCGTTTTCGGAAAGACTTGTCTTTGTACTACTGTCTGGTGTGTTATGGGGGATATACCTGTATATTTATAATACGGACTGGTGCTATTTGCTGTATGGGATCACAACCGTAATCCTGCTTGCACAATCTTTGATCGATTGGGAAATACAGGAATTGCCACCGGAACTGAATGCTGCCATAGCCGTATTGGGCCTGGCACATCTTTTGACGGATGTGCAGCATTGGGCGGAATATCTGATCGGAGCTGTACTGGTAAGCGGTTTCTTCCTGCTGATCGGGCTGATCAAGTACCGCGGTCAGGCTACTATGGGCGGCGGTGACGTGAAACTGATGGCTGCATTGGGACTGCTTCTCGGCTGGAAGAACATATTGCTGGTAATGGTACTCGGATGCTTTCTGGGGGCTGTGATCCATCTGGTGCTGATGGCGGTTTTCAAAAAAGGACGGCAGCTTGCATTTGGACCGTATCTGTCCGCCGGGGCGGTCATCACGATGATCTGTGGGCGGCAGATCCTGGAATGGTATATCGGGATACTGACTGCATCAATGAAATAAAAGTGGTCATAAACACAATAGTAATAATCGGAAAAACAGCTATAATATAAACAGGAGACTGTTTTTGCTATGGGATCAGGCTTGGGAAACCGGCTTTTATCCATAAAATTATTCTTAAACTAATGAAAGGGGAACAGCAAGGATGGCCAGTAAGGTATTGACTATCTACATCTCGTCGGACGCGATCCGCGTTGCGGAGATGCAGAAGAACAACAACAAGACGGTAGTCCTTAGCAACGCAGCAGAGATTGCCACACCGGCCGGGTGCTTCAATGATGGTTATCTGGTAGATGTGACAGCTGCAGCGGAAGCAATCCGACAGGCGATTTTTGGACGTGGCTTTACAGCGAAAGAAGTCATTTTCACAGTCTCCAGTAAGAAGATTGCGAGCAAGGAAGTTGAGATCAACTACTTCAAGAACACAAAGAAACTGGGGCAGGTGTTGCAGGCAAACTCAAGTGAGTATTTCCCGATGAGTAATGCAGGCGATTATCTGTTCGCTTATTCAGTCCTGGAAGACTTCATGACAGAAGAGGGGCGGAAGTATCGTGTTTCTGCAGTAGCGGCACCGGTGGATCTCGTGAAGGGCTACTATGAAGTGGCGGAGGAACTGAAATTAAAGGTACAATCCATTGATTATTTCGGTAACTCGGTCATCCAGCTGCTCTCATTGCAGATGCAGGAGGGACGTACCGACCTGGTACTCCAGATTGAAAAGGATGCTACTTACGTAAACGTTATGCGTGGTAAGGTGCTCGTCCTTCAGCGAAGCGTCAACTATGGTAAGAACGCTGTTATCAACGCGTTGATGGATGTTAAGAAGATCTCTGAGAAGGATGCCAAGACACTTCTTTCCAATGAGGCTCTTCTGGATCAGCACGTTACGGCGGATGAATATGCGCAGACGGTTTCCTATCTGGTTAACGGCATCGGCCGTGCGGTTGAGTACCACAGAACCAAGAACCCGGGCGAACTGCTTCAGGGTATCAAGATCTTTGGTGAAGGTTCCGCGATCGCCGGTATCGAAAAGATCCTGCAGCGTGAGTTGGGCGCGCCGGTAGAACACTTTGAAACCCTGGCAGGCGTTTCCATTAAGGGGCAGGCGGCTCTGACGGCAGAAGAAGTTTTACGTTATCTGCCGAATATCGGTTCTGTGATCGATCCGATGAACCTGACCATCGGTTCGGCAAAGAAATCGATGATCGAGTCGGCCAGCCTGATCAAGTATATGAAGTGGGCGTTACTGGGCGCTACGGTTGGATCGGCAATCTATACCGGTGTGATCTGGTTCCAGCATAAGCAGGTGATGGATGAGCAGGAAGAGCTGAATCGCAAGATCGCTGCGATCGAGGATATTGAGCTGATCGCGCAGGATTATGAACGTGCGCAGAAGGAATGCAATGAGGTAAAGAAGTTTAACCTTCAGACCCGTAATGCAAATGAGAATATTGTGAAGCTGATCGATGATCTGGAGAAGGTCATGCCGAAGGAGGTCGTGCTTACAGCATTTTCCTTTAACGATGGATATGCCAGCATCGATATCACGGATGCATATTATCACCTCACGGTTAAGAATGAGGTGGCGGATGTGATGGTGCAGATCTCACAGCTTCCGTATGTCAGCGATTTTTACGTTGATGCAGAATCGGAAGAAAAAATGGATTATGTTGTGGTCCGCAACATTGAAACCCAGGAAGAGAGCTTCCTGACAAATTACACGGGCATGGAAGAGGAACTGGCAGAGACGATTGACTGGGACAGCGAATATGCCCCGCTTCTGATTGAGCCGGCAGAGTACATTGAGGCGGACAAGTATCGGGAGGATCCGACACTTCTTCCGGAAGGATATGAATTTGTCAGATCGGATATGTACCGCAAGGCTACCTATTCGGCTACCTTTAAGCTGGCATTCCCGGAAATCCCTGCGGATGATATGCCGGGAGAGGTTTCTCTTGTGCTGGGAGAAACGGCTGAAGATGGCGGAGAGCAGTCTGAGGAAGGAGGCGCACAGTAATGTTCAACCTTTCTGACAGAGATACAAAACTGATATTGGGTATGCTGATCATCTGTATTATCGTGTTGCCGTATATTTTCTACAGCAAAGATACGAAAGCGGATACGGAGATCCAGCAGGCAAAGAATGTGCAGTTACAGCAGCGCTATGATGAATTACAGCGTATGAATGAACACCGTGAAGAGTACATCGCTGAGACAAAACGTCTGGATGCAAAACGGGATGAGATCATTGCATCCTTCCCGGCGGATATCCTTGCAGAAAACACTACAATGCTCCTGCACAACATGGAACAGGATTCTCTTATCCTTCGTGATAAGAATGAGGATAAGATCGCGGAGGAAGGTCTTCCGGAAGGAATGGATCTGTCAATGTATGGTATTTATGGTAATACCATTCTGTGGTTCAATACAACCGGATACGGAAAGAATGATATTATCCCGATTTCGGAAGAGGAAACACCGGACAGTATCAAGGGCGTAGTGAATCAGACGGCACTTACTTTTGCCTGCTTCTATGATGGTTTGAAGTGGATGCTTCAGCAGGTGATGGATGAGCCGGATCCTATGATCTATCGTTCCATCGCTGTCTCTTATGATGCTGCATCAGGTCAGTTTGAGGGAAGTATGAATCTGGAACAGTATGCGATCCAGGGACCGGGCAGAGAGCTTGGCTCTGTACAGATCACGCCGGATAACTATGGACATGAGATTGAACGCAGCAACCTGCCGTACGGTATTTTCGGCGGACTGGATGAGGACGGTGCGTTTGAGCGCAGAGCTCAATTGCTGAAGCAGATGATGCTGATGGAGGAAGCCGGTCTGACATCGGATCTTACAGATCTGGCTCCGGAGATGACAGGAGATGCTGAAGGTGGTGAAGCGCCTGTAGCGCAGTAAGTACAAAATGTAATGAAGCTCAACTCTCCCCGAAAGGGGAGAGAAGAGCTTGTTTTAAAAATATGATCTGACGAAAGTGTTATACATAAATCATGTGCAATATTTTCGAGAAATCATATATAAACGGAAGAATGGCTATCATAAAACTGTTTTTGGAGGGTATGCTTATGTGGAGAAAAAGCAGAAAACGAAAGGGAAACCAAAAGGGTGTAACGCTTTTTGAGGTTATGATCGCATTGGCACTGTTTGCCGTGATCATTACACCAGTCATGCGTTCGTTCATTACGGCCATGAAGGTGAATCAGAGATCGCGTGAAACGATGATCGCTACGGACGTGGCGCAGAGTATCATGGAAGGCATCTCGGGGAAAACATACGCAGAAGTATGCAAAGCATTGGAAATTGCGCCGGTAGGCTTTGATTTCCAGGCGGCTTATCGAGACCAGAGCGGTAAATATGCATTGTCATCCATTAACGATGGATATTATAATGCGGGTATTCAGGTGTTTGAAGTGCCGGATTTTCCGGTTTCTGTCAGCGGAATTGATACGACAGGAAATAATCTTGTGTGGCCTGCAGCAACCCTGGCCGGAGATCCGCTTACAATGGACAAGGCGATGGCAATCAATGCATTGACGTACTTACAGGTCACCCAGGCGGATGAGGATACTTGGTTTCAGCCGTATGATGATTCTTGGACAAATGATGGTATTGCAAACGATAATCCCTCGCCAGACAAATGCCTGTTTTTCGGCCACTCAGATGAGACGTATGGCGGATTACCGATAGTCACATATATGCTTTATACCAGAATACAGAAAGATAACCAGTTTTTTGATGCGACGGTAACTTTTATACCGCACTCACACGATATAAATGTAGCGGCTCCGGGAGATGTAGATGAATACTTCGCCTATGAAGTAACCGTTTCGGTATATCCGTATGACTATGATGTGAAGACAGGAAAATTCATCAATCGCTTCGATGATGAATATTATATCAAGGGTACACCTGCAGCGGTAATGAAATCCGGGATACAGAACAAGAAGTAAAGGAGGAAAGATATGAAGATTATTAGAAACAAAAAAGGTGCTGCTTTGGTCTCTGTTCTGATCGGTATTCTTTTTATCGCGATTTTGGCAAGCTCACTGCTGTATATGTCGACGATGAACTCCCAGATGAAGAGCATGCACCAGTTCTCTACGGATAACTTTTATTCTGCAGAGTATGCTTTGGATGATATGCTGGCGCAGCTGAAACAGTTCAATTCCATTAAGTCGGATCCGCACGGGGCATTGGAGACCTTATTAAAAACGTCGAACGGAACTATGACGATCTTTAATGAGTCGAATCTGATGGATCTGATCGATATCAGTTACATTGAAGGTCTGGATACATCGTTTGGAAGAAACGGTGTAGAGATCAGCACGATTTATAAGGATGCAACCGGCGCTTATACACAGTCTACCTACGTTGATGATGGTAACTATATTCATTTGCGGGGCGTACAGATTACCGTAAAGACAGATGAGGCTCACGGCAACTACAAGAGTACGATCACGACAGATATTGATTTCGGTTTTCCGGCAAGAGGAGGCAGCACAGCCGGTCTGAATGATTTCAGTGTCTTAACGGATTCCTGTATCCATGTTAATGGCGGAAGCCAGCATTTCTGTGGAGATCTGTATTGCAGAAAGAATGGAAAGCTTAAACCTGAAGGGCTGGGGCTGGACTGTGCGCTTCAGGTGGATGATCATTCGATCGTTTCTATGCTGGGCGGTTTTTGCTTCCTGGATGGTGATATCTATGTGAAAAACGGCGGTTCTCTGTATATTGCAGGAAACTGCTATGTAAAAGGCAAGATTTACGTTGAGCCGCAGGGACAGCTGAATGTAGGCGGCAGACTGTATGCAAAAGGCACCGGCAATGAAGGTGGTGGAGAGCCCAGAGCAATCGGCGGCGGACAGCTTCATCTCAGCGATACCACGGTGGATTGGGATTATTATGATGATAATTTCGGGGATGGACTTGCACACCAGCTGCTCTCCAATGAAATTCATTTTCATCTGAATGAAGCTGCTACCAGTATGGAATTCTTTGATCCGGATTGCCATGGTACTTCTAAAGATTTTACGTTTTCGCAGCAACTGTGTAAGAGAGAAATGAATGCAGGTACGAATGAAACCGGTAAAATTGCGAATGGAACCTATACAACGTCTTCCGGAGCTACGAAAGATGTGCATGCATTTTATCTGACCAATGGTGTAAATCACGATTTTAATGACACTTTGATATTGTCGCCCATCGGTACGACGAGTTTTCATGGAAATACATACAACTGTACGTGGGTATGTACCTGTGATGATGGATGTATGTCGATCGGTGAATCCGGTGGTACCGCGCAGAACCTGAATATCTGGGGCAATATGGATGATGCGTCTTACGAAGCAGCCAAAAAACTGTTCTTCCAGGCAGAGTGGCCGAACAACTATTTGGGCGGTCAAGTCATGAAGTTCGGTGGGCAGGGACTTTCCACGGATGATCTTGTTCCGATCGGAGGAGCAGATGCGGAAGCAATCGGTACGGAATTTACTTTGGGTTCCAAAACGGTAGTATATTATACACATGGTGATTCCCTGGGACAGAAGTATTATCATGAAACAGGTATCAGCGGGGATCAGAAAGTGAATTATATCCCGTTTGAATGTTTCCTGGATGACGAGCTGGAAGTGACCCTCGGAAAATTCCGGAACGGACTTACCGGTGAGGGGTCAACGGATACGCCACCGACCATTTACATCAACAACTGGACAAAAGAATAAAAAAGAGAGGAGGACCTTGGGATGAATAAAAAGAAGCGAAACATCAATAATAAAGGTATGACTCTGATCGAACTGTTGATGTTTATTGCTATCTCGTCGATCATTCTGGCAATGGTGATGATCTCCTACAATGTGGTCAATAATGCCAATGCGACCAAGGCGGCCAGACGGCTGGAAACGGTGATCCGTACGGCCAGAACACAGTCGATGGCGAAGGGGCAGGAAGAAGGAAAGCTTACTTTGACCGTGCTGGACGGTAATGTATACGCAACCATCGGAGATCCTGCGACTGCGGAAAGTCAGCAGATCTGCAACAGCGGTGTTACGGTTACCGGTATCTTATGCGCAGATGCCAATGATTATAAAAATGCAAGAGTCGGCACACCATTCACCAGTTATCAGTTAACATTTAATACCTCAGGTACAGTACGTGAAGTGATGGGCTCAACGGATTATAATAAATTTATCATCAATCGCGGAAACCGCAGCTTTGAGATCATCGTATATTCGGACACCGGATCTGTGGAAACAAATATGTTCTGAGTTTTGGCAGTACAGGAAGGAGGAGAACATGAAGAACAATAAAGGCTACACTCTTGTAGAACTGATCGTTGCTGTAGCAGTGCTGCTTATTGTTATGGCAGAAGTAGGCGCGCTGATGGTCAACAGCCAGCATTTGTACCGTAACGGTTTTTACGAGCTGAATATGCAGGAGAATGCGCAGCAGGTGATCGAGCAGATAGAAACCCTGCTGATGAATGCGAACCCCTGGAATAAAGCAGATAAAAGTATAGCGGCCAGAGAGTCCGTTATCTCACGTGTCGAAAGTACGGCAGGAGGTGTGCCGTCTGATGTCATAACGATCAATACCAAGAAACGTGATTATGACAGTAATGGGAATGCAACCGGTACCTATACAAATATCACCTATGTCATTGGGCGTAACGTAGATCTTCATCCGGGAGAAACGATGAAGGGGACGCCGGGGAAGGAATATGATGATCTGATCTTACAGCGTTGGCTGGGTACGACGCTGGAGTCGGAAGCACCTATGGCAGAGGGCGTACGGTCCATCAGCCTTGCGGTAACACTGGATCCGGATGGATTAGGCGGTACCACGGAAGTAAAGACCAACTATCTGGATGCCGATCTTCTTACACTTACCGTAGTGATGCAGAATGAGCAGTACAGCTACAGTGCATCTTCCGAAACCTACCTGCGAAATCAGCCGGGAACCGGTGGTGATCCGGAACCGGGGGTTAGTGTCAGCACACGCGGTGACCTGGATCTGAATGTTTTGCGTGGACATACCTATGATCTGAAAGAAGTTGTGCCTTTACCGGATGCCGGAAAGACCTGGCATTTCAAATTCCCGGATGCGGATTACGCTTCATTGAGTACCAAGTACAATCTGAATGATGATACAAAGACTATCAAATGCTCCGGACTTAACAACAGTTGGGGTGAATCCGTTCCGGAGGCTACGATTTATGCTGCACAGTGGGCAGGAGATGCTGAAAACTGGTCGGATAAAAAAGAGATAAAGATCCATACTGACGCTGTAAATCCGAATCTGAAATTGCCGTTATACGGTCCTGTTAGATCGGATCCGTATGTATCGGTGTACCCGGTAAACGGACTCTGTGTATGTGACAGCTGTGTAAAGACCAGAACTCTGACGGCACAGATGACGGTTGGTACTATTAGCGGACAGGATGTAGAGATTGAGGAATGGTGGCCGGTACATCAGACTGTTACAAGACATGTTGATCTGGCGCTTTTTGACAGTGGTAGTCCTTCGACATTTAATCTGAAGAAAGCAGATGGCACATCGATACTGCAGAACGATGAGTTCGGTGGATGGACGAACCTGGATTTTATGAGCGGTGTTTCAGATAATGCAAATGATACGGCATACATCGATCTGACCGGTGTTCGCATGAGAGCGAAGTATTATAGTCATAAATCCGGTCAGCCGTGGGATCATGATACGGATGCACAATTGAATGCAAATTATGACGAGATCAATAATAATGTGCAGTTCCCGACGGATTCCGGTGATTTTGCCAAGAAGTATACAATGCAGGCAATCAAGGAAGGTACTGCAAATGCGATCGCTCTGAAATGTACAGAGCCGATCAACCCGCAGCCGGCAGAAGCATACTGGAACAATTTTGTGGCAAATGACGGATATATCCGTATTAAAATGGATCTGACATTTGAGCATGTTTCCGGTACATATACCTGCTACGGATATGTATACCCGAAGGAGTATGGCGGTGATCTGCAGACAAATCTTTGGGATATGATCGAGGCAGCGGAAATGCCGCAATCTCCTTGATGATGTAAGGTCGGATTTCATTGTTGTACTGAAATAAGTAAAAAAACCCCGACAGGAAGTAATGAGTCGGGGTTTTTTATTGTCTACACAAATTTTCCTTGCAATAAAAAATAAAGTATAGTATATTGTAGAACATAGTGTAAAAATATAAAGAATGATATACAGATACTATCGTAAGTGATCGGACTGGATCCGGTGGTATCCATGAAGGAGCAGTTATGGCAAAGAACCTGGTCATAGTGGAGTCGCCTGCAAAGGTGAAGACCATTAAGAAGTTTTTGGGAACGAATTATGAGGTGCTGGCAAGCAACGGACACGTGCGTGACCTGCCGAAGTCCTCACTGGGGATCGATGTAGAGCACGATTTCGAGCCGAAGTACATCACGATCCGAGGAAAAGGCGATGTGCTGGCAAAGCTTCGTAAGGAAGTAAAGAAAGCAGATAATATCTATCTCGCAACCGACCCCGATCGCGAGGGCGAAGCCATCAGCTGGCATCTGTATGAGGCACTGAAGCTGGGCGAGAAGAAGGTACATCGTATCACGTTTAACGAGATCACAAAGAATGCAGTAAAAGAGTCCTTAAAGCATCCCAGAGATATCGATATGGATCTGGTGGATGCACAGCAGGCCAGACGTATCCTGGACCGTATGGTAGGTTATCGGATCTCGCCGCTTCTGTGGGCAAAGATCAAGAGAGGGCTTTCTGCAGGGCGTGTGCAGTCGGTAGCGCTTCGTATCATCTGTGACCGTGAAGATGAGATCGCGGCGTTTATTCCGAAGGAATACTGGAGCCTGGAAGCAATCTTAAAGGCCGGCACCGGAAAGAAAAGTTTTACGGCATCCTTTTACAGCGATGAGAATGGCAAGAAGACGATCGACAGCAAAGAGGAAGCAGACCGTATCGAAGCACTTTTAAAAGGCGCGGAATTTGCCATTCAGGAAGTGAAGCGCGGCGAGCGTACCAGAAAGACACCGTTGCCGTTCACCACGTCTACGCTGCAGCAGGAAGCCAGCAAGGCGCTGAATTTCTCCACGCAGAAGACCATGCGTACGGCACAGACGTTATATGAAGACGGATATATCTCCTATCTGCGTACGGATTCCACCCGTGTCTCCGAAGAAGCGGCTGCAATGGCGCATGACTATATCGTAGCCCAGTTCGGCGAGGAGTATTTAAAATCCGGAGCGACGGCGAAGAAGGACGACAAGAAGATCCAGGATGCGCATGAAGCGATACGTCCGACGGATATCTCCAAAACACCGGAGATGTTAAAGGCCAAACTGCCCAGAGAGCAGTACCGTCTGTACCAGCTGATCTGGAAGCGTTTCGCAGCCAGTCAGATGGCTCCGGCGGTTTATGATACACTTTCCATGAAACTGAAGGCAAAAGGTGTTACGTTCTCGGCAAGCGCATCCGGCATTAAGTTCGACGGCTTTATGAAGGTGTATACCGATACGGATAACGAAAAGGCGGAAAACAGCTTTCTGCTTAAGGATGTAGACGAGAAAACAAAGATCAGCTTTGATTCCTTAGAGAAGAAGCAGCACTTTACCCAGCCGCCTGCGCACTACACGGAAGCGAGCCTGGTACGCGCGCTGGAGGAGCTGGGGATCGGCAGACCGTCTACTTATTCGCCGACCATTACTACGATCCTGGGACGAAGATATATATTGAAGGAAAACAAAAATCTCTATGTGTCCGAGCTCGGGGAAGTGGTCAATAAGGTGATGAAGGACGAGTTCCCTGCCATTGTTGATGTAAAGTTTACCGCAACCATGGAAGGACTGCTGGACAGTGTCGGCGAAGGAAACACAAACTGGAGGACCATCATCTCCAACTTCTATCCGGATCTGGATGAAGCGGTAAAGCATGCGGAAGAGGAGATGTCCCACATTGAGATCCGTGATGAAGAGTCGGATGTTGAATGTGAAAACTGCGGCCGTAAAATGGTGATCAAGTACGGACCGCACGGAAGATTCCTGGCTTGCCCGGGATTTCCGGAGTGCCGCAACACCAAACCGTATTATGAAAAGGTTGGTGTAGAATGCCCGAAATGCGGAAAAGAGATCGTGATACGTATGACCAAGAAGGGGCGCCGCTATTATGGCTGTGAGAACATACCGGAATGTGATTTTATGGTATGGAACCGGCCGGTAAAGGAAAAGTGTCCGCAATGCGGCGGTATCATGCTCCGAAAGGGCAGCAAGCTGGTATGTGCGGATGAGCAATGTGGTTACGTGGGGGAAGTAAAAGAAGATGAGTAGTATAGCATTATTGGACAAAACCAGAAAGATCGGAAGACTGTTGCATAACAATCTTTCATCAAAAGTTGTTTTTTCGGACATCTGCGATGTGATGCAGGAAGTTCTGGCATCCGATGTATTTGTATTCAGCAAGCGCGGAAAAGTCCTTGGCTGTTCACTGGCACCCGGGGTGCAGAGGATCAGTGAACTGCTGACCTATGAAGAGGGCGAACTGATCGATAAAGCGTTAAACGAGCGTTTCCTTTCAATCCTGTCCACACAGGATAATGTGAACCTGATGACTTTAGGTTTTTCAACGGATATCGCCGCAGAAGGCGGACGTTTCCACGCAGTGGCATCCCCGATCTTTATCGGCGGCGAGCGTCTCGGTACGCTGTTCCTGTACAAAGACCGCGGCTGGTACGATATGGATGATATCATTCTCGTGGAATATGCGGTATCGGTGGTAGGCCTGGAGCTGATGCGTTCTCTTACGGAGGAGGCAGATGAAAGCGACCGCCGCGAACAGGTGGTGCATGCGGCATTGGATGCAATGACGCTTTCGGAACGTCAGGCAGCGGCTGCTATCCTGGATCAGGTGAAGCCCGGCGAAGAAGCGCTGGTGGTCACCAGCCACGTGGCCGAAGAGATCAGTATCGCCAGATCCGTTGTGGTCAACGCCGTACGCAAGCTCGAAGGCGCAGGCATCATCGAGACCCACTCCGCCGGCGTAAAAGGTACCCGTGTGAAAGTCGTCAACGATGTCATCTTCTCCACAGAGATCGTGTGAGGATACTATAGAGATTACTGTTAAAGCCTCTGGTTGCTATAACCGGGGGCTTTTTATGATGCTAAATTCCGGTTGTTCATCCTAAGGAGGGGCCCGCTTGCGGGAGGATGCCTTAGGATATTCGCGAGGGGGGACCCACGAATGTGGGGGGAGCCCTTGCGATGTGGTGGTTGTCGATACATCTCGACAAACCGGAATTTGCATCTAAAAGCGTTAAATTTCACAAAATTAGGTTGTCATAACATGGAAACTGTTATATAATATTTACGATTTAGAAAAGAGTATGCACTATTTAGAAAACCTGAAATCCTGACGATATATATGGTACAGCAGATGAAAAAATTCTCTCACGGACAGGGAGAATACAGGCGGCAGGCCGGATAAGAAGCAGGGAAGCGTAGAGGCCCCAAGGGGGTGCGCACATTCCTGCTTTGTTTTGTGTGGAAGGTGCTGCAGGAGACTTGCCGGAGATCGGAAGGAGAGTGAGTGGTAAGAAAATGGTTAATTCACACGTATTTTCGTACATAAATGTACTGGATAAGGCAGCGGATGCGGCATGGCTGCGAAATGAAGCCATCTCAAACAATATCGCCAATGTGGATACCCCGGGATATAAACGGCAGGATGTGACCTTTGAGAATGAACTGATCCGCAACCTGAATAAAGTGGAATACGATACCATGGATGCGCGGGTATACAATATGAAGCTCTCCCGCATCGAGCCGAGGGTGTATACGGATGCTTCCGCTTATTCCTACCGGCTGGACGGCAATAACGTGGATATTGATACCGAGAACGTATATATGGCAGAGAATCAGGTGACCTACAACGGCCTGATGCAGTGCATCAAGAGTGAGTTTGCGAACCTGAAAGCGGCAATGGGATCGGGAAGTTAAGTAGCATCGATAGTGGGGGATAAACATCTCATCCGGCGCTGATGCGCCACTTTTCTCTCAAGGGGGAAGGCAAGGTGAGATCGTAGAAGGAGAAGAGATATGGCATTATTTACGGCATTTGATATAACAGCAACAGGACTTACGGCGGAAAGGTATCGCATGGATACGATCGCGGAGAACATCGCGAACGCAAATACCACGCGTACGGCGGATGGTACGCCGTATCGCCGCAAAGTGGTGGTTTTTGAAACGCAGGATACGCAGCAGGACAGACGTTCCTTCGGGCATGTGCTGTCAGAAGTGGTCGGCACCGGACGGGCGCAGCTTAATCATGACCGCAATATCGTGAGCGATGATCTGATCGGCTATGGCGTAAAGATCCCGAAGATCAGCGAGGATGAGGAGACACCGATGAATATGGTCTATGACCCTTCTCATCCGGATGCGGATGAAAACGGCTATGTGACCTATCCGAATGTGAATACCATTACGGAGATGACCAACCTGATCGATGCCAACCGCGCTTATGAAGCAAACGCGACGGCGTTCCAGGCGAGCAAGTCGATGGCAACGACCGGGCTGAGTATTATGAGCTAGAGGGAGCCGCGATTATGACGAAGTCATAATTTTGCATCGCGGCGACCGAGCTGGCAGGACGCCGAAGGAGTCCTGCCGATACCATAGAAAAAGGAGCCGCGATTATGACGAAGTCATAATTCTGCATCGCGACGACCGAACTGGCAGGACGCCAGAGGAGTCCTGCCGAT
>JAFWRC010000007.1 GCA_017508825.1 Lachnospiraceae bacterium | reverse complement strand
TCCACACGTTTTGTATATTCCTTAAACTTCTCATAGCTGCCCAGTCTGGTCGAGGTCTGCAGCAGATGGATCGTTGCCGGATTGTATCTGTGCTGCTCGCCCTGGCTGCGCATCTTGTGCGCGCCGATGGAATCCAGTGTCAGGTCCGTATACAGTCCCAGCGGATCAAAAGCTTCGGAATGCAGACGGTCCACCGTCTTTTCGATGTCTTCAATGGTGATACCACCCACACGGCTGATGGTTCCGCCGAAATACTTATCGATCACTTCTTTGGAAATACCTACAGCCTCAAAGATCCGGGAACCCTGATAGGACTGGATCGTGGAGATACCCATCTTGGAAGCGATCTTTACGATACCGGACAATACTGCGTGATTGTAATCATCTACTGCTGCGTAATAGTCCTTATCCAGCATATTGTTATCGATCAGCTCATGAATGGTATCCAGCGCCAGATACGGGTTGATCGCACTTGCACCGAAACCGAGCAGCGTTGCAAAATGATGCACTTCTCTCGGCTCGCCGGATTCCAGAATGATCGCCAGGGAGGTACGGCGCTTGGTCTGTACCAGGTGCTGGTGTACTGCAGAAACCGCCAGCAATGACGGGATCGCCATATGGTTCTCATCCACGCCGCGGTCCGACAGGATCAGGATATTGGCGCCGTCACGGTAAGCCTTATCCACATCTACAAACAGATGCTCGATGGCTCTCTCCAGGCGTGTGCTCTTATAGTACAAAGTGATACTTCTGCAGCGCGGAATCCGTCGTGCTTGATGCTCTTGATCTTTAACAGATCCGTATTGGTCAGGATCGGATTGTTGATCTTGAGCACATGGCAGTTCTCTTCGCTGGGCTCTAACAGGTTGCCGTCCTTGCCTACATATACGGTCGTTGCCGTAACGATCTCTTCACGGATCGCATCGATAGGCGGGTTGGTTACCTGTGCGAACATCTGCTTGAAGTAATCAAACAACGGACGGTCTTCTTTGGAAAGCACTGCCAGCGGGGTATCACAGCCCATCGCGCCGATGCCTTCCGCACCGTTTAATGCCATATTCAAAATAGAAGTACGATACTGCTCATAGGTATAACCGAACGCTTTCTGCAATCTGGCTCTTTCTTCTGCTGCATATTCTACCGGCTTGTGATTCGGGATGTGCAGATCTTTTAACTGTACCAGATTGCTGTCCAGCCACTCACCGAACGGATGCGCATGCGCATACTGCTCTTTTAATTCATGGTCGTCGATCACCTTGCCTGCTACGGTATCTACCAGAAGCAGTTTGCCGGGATGCAAACGCTCCTTCAATACCACGTGTTCCTCTTCGATCGGCAATACGCCCACTTCAGAAGCCAGCACCAGGGTATCGTCATCCGTGATATAATAACGGGAAGGACGCAGACCGTTGCGGTCCAGGATCGCACCCATGATATCGCCATCCGAGAACACGATGGATGCCGGACCATCCCAGGGCTCCATCATCGTTGCATAATACTGATAGAAATCACGGATCTCCTGGGAGATCGTATCGTTGTTTGCCCACGGCTCCGGAATGCAGATCATCGCTGCCAGCGGCAGTTCCATACCGGACATTACAAGGAATTCCAAGGTGTTATCCAGCATTGCGGAATCGGATCCGTCACGGTTTACTACCGGAAGTACCTTATGCAGGTCCTCCTGCAGATGCTCAGAAGCCATGTTTTCTTCTCTGGCGAGCATCTTATCGGCATTACCGCGGATCGTGTTGATCTCACCGTTGTGCACGATGAAGCGGTTCGGATGCGCTCGTTCCCAACTCGGATTGGTATTGGTCGAGAAACGGGAATGTACCATAGCGATGGCTGATTCATAATCCGCGCTCTGCAGATCCTCAAAGAAGGTGCGCAGCTGTCCAACCAAAAACATACCTTTATATACGATGGTACGGCTGCTCATGGATACCACGTAAGTATTGTCATTACTCTGTTCAAACTCTCTTCTTGCCACATACAGCTTGCGGTCAAAATCAAGGCCACGGGTTACTTCTTCCGGACGCTCGATAAACGCCTGGCAGATATACGGCATGCAGTCGACTGCGCGCTGGCCAAGTACCTGCGGACGCACCGGTACCTCTCTCCAGCCCAGAAGTTTCAGGCCCTCCTTCTTCAGGATCACTTCAAACATCTTTCTGGCCTGGGCACGCTTCAGTTCCTGCTGCGGCAGAAACAGCTGGGCAATACCGTAATCTCTTTCATCACCAAGGGTGATCCCGCTGTGTTCCTTAAAGAACTTGTGGGAGATCTGCAAAAGGATACCTACACCGTCACCGGTCTTTCCCTCAGCATCCTTACCTGCGCGATGTTCCAGATTCTCTACGATCCGCAGAGCATTCTCCACAACTGCATGACTTTTCTTTCCCTTGATGTTGACCACTGCACCGATACCGCAGTTGTCATGTTCAAACTCTTTCCGGTACAAACCCTGCTGCATTCTTTTTCCCTCCTAAATTTGGTTACCTGAAAATAAAAAAGAAGTCGCAAAAAATAAAAAAAATGCGACTCCTTTGTCATCTCACAATATAAAACAAAATACAGAAAAAGGCGCCATGTATACACATGGCGCCTTTGCCCTACAAGAAATTAGTATACTCTTTTCTTTTTATTTGTCAAATACTTTTTTCAAAAAACTTAATCCAGGCGGAAGAATGCGATGGCCTCACTCATTCCTTCGTTGATCTTACGCATCTCACCGGTGGAATCCTGCGTGTCTTCACAAGCCTGGGTTACTGTCTGGCAGGATGCCGCTACTTCTTCTGCGGAAGCACCCAGTTCTTCGGAGATCGCGCCCAGGTCGGTAGTCGCGCTGGTCAGTTCTGTCTTGATGCCATCCAGAGTCACTGCCATCTGACGGATCGTATCGATCTCTTCGATGGAAGCTTCTACCGATTCGGACAACAGGTTGAACTTTTCCTGTGCCTGCTCGATATCGGCCTGCTCACGACTGATCACATCAAATACACGGTTGGAGATCTCTACCGTATCGCTCGAAAGCGAAATAACGTTTTCGATGATCTGACGGATCTCTTTTGCCGATTCCGCAGAGGAATCGGCCAGGCTGCGGATCTCATCTGCAACTACCGCGAAACCGCGTCCTGCATCACCGGCACGTGCTGCCTCGATCGAAGCATTGAGAGACAGCAGGTTGGTCTGTGCTGCGATGGATTCGATTGCCTGAATCGCCGAACCGATCTCCACGATCGCCGAGTTGGTCTCGTTGATCTTGCCACTGATCTCCTGCATAGCCTGTACGGATTCGTTTGCTCCAGCATATACGGACTTCATGCAGTCGGTAGCCTCTGAATTTGCGTTTTTGATGGTCTGTGATGCTTCGTGCAGATTTTCAACATTCACATTCAGCTGTTCTACGTTATTACCCAGATCCACAGCCTTCTCTGCCATCATCTGCGCATTCATTGCTACGCTCTGCGAAGTTTCTGCCACTTCATTGACCGCCGTATTGATCTGCGAAATAGAATCTACATTCTTACCGGTCATATCGTCAACACCGATGATCGAATTGTTCAGTACTTCGGCAGCATCCTTCACCGATCTCATGGATTCACTCAGGGAATCCTTCAATGCAAAGAAGGATTGCAGGATACTTACCGTTTCTTTGATATGTGATTTTGCCCTGCAGTCTGCCGTCACATCACCGGTACTAAGTTCCTTCAGAGATGCCGCAATCTGGATCAGCGGAACCGAGATGACACGCTCTACCAGCAATGCGATCGTTACAAAGATCACTACAAATACTGCCCAGATAATGATCACGGTGGTACGGATCTTGGATACTCCTGCCATTACATCGGTTTCGTCCGCAGTCAGTACCGCAATATAATGTTCATCATTGCCTACATAATAACCGGCATATTTTGTTTTTCCCTTGTACTCATACTCGATCAGGTTCGGTTCCGGGTGCTTTCCTGCCGCCAGATCCGCTACCAGCGATTTTACTGCTGCATTTTCTACCGGATTACCGATCTTGGATTCGTCCGGATGATGGATCATGGTTCCCTCATGATCTACGAAATAAATATATGCACTGCTCAGATTCAGACCGGATACATCCGAGATCGAAGCTGCAATTTCCTGAACAAAGAAGCCGCAGCCGGCATAACCGATCGGGGTCCCGTTGACATAGATCGGCGCATACATCGACATGATCAGCTGGCCGGAAGCCGGGCTTACCATGATACCGGTGTTGTATACACCATTGCTGGCAGAAAGCATCGAATTCTGCAATGCAGCCAGTGCATCTCCTTCTCTTAAGTGCTTACCGACCACCGCGTCACTGGGATGCGACAAAACCAGGGAATCCCAGGCTGCAATGTAAATGCCTTCCCAGCCGGACAACTGTCCGAAATAATCCAGCGTGTACTGCTGAAGCGCTGCTGCATATTCCTGATTGTCCGGATTCTGAAGCGCTTTCTGAACGATCGGCGCCGTGGAATAAGCTTTCAGGATCTCGGCATTCGTGTTCACCATAGAATCAAAGGAATTACCGACCCCCTTGACGACCTGTACCAGAGAATCATGGGTATAATCCTTGATCTCCGACTTGCTCTTTTCAATTGAAAAGACGCTCACCGCAATCGAAGTCACGATCATCGGGATCAGTGCATACAGAATCAGTGTCAGTCGCATGTTTAGTCTTGCTTTTTGATTCATAACTATAATACCCCCATTTTATTATTTGCCTTCAAGGCATCTGTGAGTATTATATCACTTTTCGGATTATTATGCAAATTGTACATAATATTTATCAGAAATTTATTTTTGTATGTGCACATTTGCTCTGTATCCAAACAATCCATACGGATACGTAGTATAATACTCTGTATAAAATTGTAGCAGATAAAGCGCAAGCAAAGTGCAAGTTTTCAAGGTGTTATTTCTAATTTTTTTATAACTTATAGTGAATTTTGCAAATAAACCTGATTCAAATCTTTCTTATCTGAATCTTTATCTATCCGAATCTTTATCTATCCAAAGCTTTGCTTATTCAAATCTCTCTTTTTCCGCATGTTCCGATACCTGTGTGGGATAAAGTCCGTTAAAACATGCGGCACAGACCTGCTCCGGTCTGCCCGAAAGCTTTTTGACATTTTCTACAGACATAAACCCAAGCGAATCCACATCGATCATCTTTGCGATCTCTTCTACGGTATGCCCGTTAGCGATCAGACTGTTCTTGGAATCTACATCCGTGCCGTAATAGCATGGGAATAGGAACGGCGGAGCCGAGACACGCATATGCACTTCCTTTGCTCCGGCCTGTCGGATGAGTTTTACAATATGCGCGCTGGTGGTGCCTCGTACAATGGAATCGTCGATCAGCACGATCCGTTTTCCTTTCAGCGCCGAGTCAATGGTATTGAGCTTTAAGCGTACCAGACCGCTGCGGCTCTTCTGATCCGGCGCAATAAATGTTCTTCCTATATATTTATTCTTGACCAGTCCCACACCATATGGGATCCCGGATGCTTCCGCATAGCCGAGCGCCGCATCGATCCCGGAATCCGGCACGCCGATCACCACATCGGCCTCGCAGGGATGCTCCTGCGCCAGAAACTTGCCAGCCTGACGTCTGGCCTCATGCACGCTCACACCTTCCACTACCGAGTCCGGTCTTGCAAAATATACATATTCAAAGATGCAAAGTTTGTGTTCCTTCTTACCACAGTGACTGCGAATGCTGCGGATCCCGTCCGCATCCACGATCACGATCTCGCCCGGCTCCAGTTCCCGTTCATATTTTGCCCCTACTGCATCCAATGCACAGCTTTCCGAAGCGAACACATAACTGCCGTCTTCCAGCCTGCCATAGCAAAGAGGACGCAGCCCATGCGGATCTCTTGCCGCGATCAGCTTGGCCGGCGACATCATCACCAGAGAATACGCTCCCGTCAGCTGGTCCATCGTTTTCTCTACTGCTTCCTCAATAGACGGTGACTGCAGACGGTTACGTGTGATCAGATACGAGATCACCTCCGTATCGGAACTCGTCT
Organism: Lachnospiraceae bacterium; assembly: GCA_017508825.1. Classification (GTDB taxonomy): domain Bacteria; phylum Bacillota; class Clostridia; order Lachnospirales; family Lachnospiraceae; genus NK4A136. The sequence continues at coordinate 1,257 of JAFWRC010000007.1, read as the reverse complement.
GAAAAATACATCCGGAGAGTTCCAGTTCTCTTCGTAATTCAAAGGAATTTGTAAGATTACCGTTATGGCATAATGCCAATTGACCTTTCACATGCTTTACGACCATGGGCTGCGCATTGATCACGGAATTGCCTCCGCTGGTCGAATAACGCACATGCCCTACTGCAATGTTTCCCTGCCCCAACTCTTCCATGGTGCGCTTGTCAAACACTTCATGCACCAGACCAAGTCCTTTATGATAACGGATGATACGATCCTCATTGATCGCGATACCGGCAGCTTCCTGTCCGCGATGCTGCAATGCGATCAGTCCATAATATACACTTTTTGCAATATCCGCATTATCCTTTCGCCAGATTCCGAATACGCCGCATTCTTCATGGATCATTCCCTGCATTTTACTGATTCTCCTTTTTGGCTAAATGTCAGATTGACAACATCGAATACTAAAACTAATTTTCCCGTGTTTCAACCCTTTATTTTCTGATCGTTTCTTAAAAACACAACATGGCAGCCGCCGGATCACTCCGACAGCTACCTGTTTCATAACATGCTTAACTTACTATGGGGTAATGTTTGTATAACACTTACTCAACATCCTGTAATGCCGCGAAATCTTCTTCGCCGGTACGGATCTTGACTACTCTGCTTACCGGGTATACAAAGATCTTGCCATCGCCGATCTTTCCGGTATAGAGTGTTTTCTTTGCTGTTTCGATGACGCTGTCGACAGGGATCTTGCTGACTACGACTTCCAGTTTGATCTTCGGAAGCAATGTCATATCCATCTCAACACCACGATACATCTGGCTGGAACCTTTCTCGATACCGCAGCCGGTTACCTGTGTTACGGTGATACCTGTTACGCCCAGACCATTGAGTGCTCGTTTGATCTTGTCGTATCTCGACAGCTTTGTGATGATGACCACCTTGTGCATACCGGTATCCAGGGAGGTACCTGCAACGCTTGCGGACACATTTTCCACCGGAACGGAAGCTTTCTTCTTGGCTTCGCTTGCCTTTTCATAATCCTCTTCGCCCAGGTCTGTGTTCTCATTGGTAGACATCGAAGCCGCACTGATATCTACGATGGAGAAGCCTGCATATGCAGATGCCAGACCGTGTTCTTTTGCATCCAGACCTTCAATCTCTTCTTCCTCAGTTACACGCAGACCGAAGATTGCCTTGTTGATCGCAAATACGATGAGCATACCGATTGCTGCCCATGCTGCTACTGCAACAAAACCAATGAGCTGA
>JAFWRC010000001.1 GCA_017508825.1 Lachnospiraceae bacterium | reverse complement strand
GCACCCGGAGTGATCGCATTTTCGCACGTGATCCTGTTCCGTGATATTTTCAAAAAGTATGATATGCAGGAGGCAGAGATCCATGCTTAAAGAGAAAAAAGACTGGCAGGCATTGCTGTTATCTATGTCGGATCCGCTGATCCCTTATTTCAGTAAAGAGGGAGCACGGCTGGATCTTGGAAAGACCGGGGTCTATTATGATCAGCGGGCTGTTTCCATGGAGGGCATCTCCCGTCTGCTTTGGGGATTTGTTCCGTACTATGCCGGCGGCGGAAAAGATCCGGAGTGGAATCTGCGGCTGGCGAAGGCGCTGGCGGCCGGAACCGACCCGGAAGGAGAAGAGTACTGGGGCGGGTTTTCCGATAAAGATCAGAAATTTGTGGAAATGGCAGCGATCGCGTATGGCCTGCTGTTTGCAAAGGAAAGCTTCTGGGATGTGATGAGTGAAGAAGCGCAGGATCATCTGGCGGCTTATCTGTATGCGATCAACGATTATGTGCTGCCGGAGTGTAACTGGGTATTGTTTGCGGTTCTTGTAAACGTGGCTTTAAAGAAGCTGGGAAAACCGTACAGCAGCGAACAGCTGGAACGCTATCTGCAGATGACGGACAGTTTTTACTGCGGGGACGGCTGGTATCGCGACGGTGATTCGAACCAGAAGGATTATTATATTTCTTTTGCGATCCATTATTATTGTCTGGTATATGCTGCGGTATGCGGGGATGAGGATCCGGAACGGGCATCGCTGTATAAAGAACGGGCGATGATCTTTGCGAAGCAGTTTATATACTGGTTTGATGAAAGCGGAGAGGCACTTGCTTTCGGAAGATCTTTAACGTACCGTTTCGCGCAGGTGGCTTTTTTCAGCGCCTGTGTATTGGCGGGGATCGAACCTTTTACCCCCGGGCAGATGAAGGGCCTGATCTGCCGGCATATGGAGCAGTGGCTGAAAAAAGATATTTTTGACCGGGACGGGATCCTGACGATCGGATACGGCTATCCCAATCTGATCATGGCGGAAGCATATAATGCCCCGGGTTCGCCCTATTGGGGCTACAAGACGTTTGCGATCCTGATGCTTCCGGAGGAGCATCCGTTCTGGAAAGCAGAGATCGAAGCATTTCCGGAAATCTCTCTGATCAGCGCCCAGCCACAGGCGGATAAACTGATGGTGAACAACGCGCATCATGCGGCGGCTTATCCGATCGCGGTCTTCAGCCCTGCGGGGCATGGCCAGTCGATCGCCAAATACGGAAAATTTGTGTATGACAGCTGCTTCGGATTTTCGGTGGCAAAGTCTTCCTATAATTTCTTTGAAAATGCGCCGGATTCCATGCTGGCATTCATCATAGACGGAGACTGCCATGTGCGCAGGATCGGGATCGAGGGAAAGATCGAAGCGGAGCAGACCTGGTCCAAATGGTCACCGTATCCGGGGATCACGGTGGAAACGACCATACGGCCGGATGCGGCGGGACACACCAGGATCCACTTGATCGAATCCCGGATCGATTGTGAAGCCTATGATTGCGGTTTTTCCGTAGCCGCCCGGGATGAAGATCGCGTAGTCTGTACGACGGACGGATCGTCGGCGCTCGCGGAAAATGTTTTTTCAAGATGCCGGGTACAGGCCGTCGGTGAGGTAAAGGGGGAGGCACAGGTTGCTTCGGTCAGTCCCAATACCAATGTATTGTACCGAAAGACAGTCCTGCCCTGCGTCGTATATCAGATCCACCGTGGGAAACAGATGATCGTCACCAGAGTGGATGCGGAGGTATTCCGCGCATAGTCAGAGATCGGAAGTGATCGTGTCAGGAGGAAGTATGGCGGTATTATCGTTGAAGGTGATCAATGAACAGGATCAGGTAAAGTGTGTGGCTTCGGGAGAGAACGAAGTCTGTCTGGTCAGTACGCTTACGTATGTAAAGGGGGACCGGCTGTGTCTGGAAAGCGACCGTAAGAATATATGGCTGTGGCTGCAGTTTGATGATGCCATGGGAAGATCCCTGGTGTATATCAAAGATAATATTTCTTACCCGATCCCTTTTGGGGAAGAGAGGACCTCCTATTCGCCGAAGGCATTTTACGGAGACCGGCATTATCTGTATGCGAGGCTGGCCAGAGAGGATGAAGTAGGAGCTTATCGGAATCTGGCTTTGAATGTGTATGACCGGCATGGCGATACCGGATGTTTTCCACATGCCTATGCAAATGTGGAGACCAGAGGAGAAGCGGTGTTTGCTGCCAGAAATGCGATCGACGGGGTGATCGCCAATCTGGCCCATGGAGAATGGCCGTATGAATCCTGGGGGATCAACCGGCGGGACGATGCCTGTATGACGGTGGATTTTGGTGTGGATGTCATCGTGGAAAAGATCGTTCTCTATACCCGGGCGGATTTCCCGCATGACAACTATTGGGTAAACGGATGCCTTGAATTTTCGGATCAAAGCACGATGGAGCTTCCGATGGAGAAGAGTGTGGCACCGCATGTCTTTCCGGTGGATGCAAAAGTGACCCGGAGCATTACCCTGAAAGACCTGATCAAATCCGGGGAGGAGTCGCCTTTTCCGGCGTTGACACAGATCGAGGTCTACGGAAGGGTGAGAGATACCTGAAAGATACGGGAGAGGTATTTCGAAGGCTTTTCTTCAAAATTCCTCTTGCAAAGAGAATGTAAAGGTATACGGTCACAAGGTCATATGTCACTCTCATTTTGTATAAAGAAAGTACGCAAAAATTATTGCTGTGCAGATGTCCTGCTTTTTGAGGATCTGCAGGAATGTCGTGGAAGACGCCGTGATGAATTATGCGGAGCGCGTCTACGGCAGCGCAGAGAAACCTGCAGATGCAGAGCGGGTGATCACCAAAGAAGATATCATGATCCCGGAAGCGTTGACGAAGAAAAAGAAAACAACCATCGGGTTCGCTGCGTAAAAGGTAGCGGGCCCGATCTGGTTTTTTGTTTTTTACACGATGGGAAGAGCATTTCACACGAAACCGAAGCCATAAGAGAGAAAAGAAAGATATACTCATTTTATCCGAACAGGAAGGAGTGAGTATGTTATGGATACTTATACACAGGAAGAATCAATGATAGTGTATCCGCAGGCATTACGGATCAAATATGATTTGAAAGATCTAAAATTATATAAAAGCATGATCTTGGTCTTTATTATACTGATTCCGGTTTCTTTTGTAAGTCTTATTATGGGAGGACGGATTTCAAGATTGTTTTTAATCCTTGGCTCGGTTTTTTGGACTGGCCCGTTTGTTTTGGTGGCAATGATCGTCAATTATATTCGCAGTACACAATACCTGAAACGTTTGGAAATCTACGGATATATGCTTCCTTATGATAAACGGGAGCATCATTCTTCTCTGTTGTTTCTTCCCAGAAATGAAGAAAAGTATAATGCTGCCATTTCCGGCAAACAGGACAGCATAAGGTTAAGTATCGCCTGTATAGCCATAAGCATCCTGCTTTTTGTTTCTTCGGTCAACCTGTTTATCTTCCGTAACGGGGAACTGGGAGATGATCGATATATGCTCTTTGCTATATGGAATGCGTTTACCGTTCTTTCCGGACTTTTTTCGATCCGGTATTACCGTGAGAGTGATGATGAGAAATACCGCGATGATGTGGTGACAGATTTGGGAAGAAAAGCACGTAATTATCTATGAGATCTGAGTTATTTAATCTTGACAAAGCCTCGACATACGCTAAAACATATCTTACTAAATTTCGGCGAAAAATATAGTTCTAAAGCAGAGGTACGGCTGAAAACGACCAAGCAGGTGTTGCTGGCACCAAGAGAGGCGCTAGAACAGCAAGAAATGGATGCGCTGGTAGAGATCCGGGAAGAGGGTGAAAACCCAAAGCGATGGGATTACCATTTCGAGTGCCAGTGCGTATGGAAAAATGAGGTAGCGATAAGGATTCTTAAGTATGCGGTTGGAGCGGCCGTTTATGGAACAAGAATTACGGAAGATGGAGCAGAGACGGAAATACCGGCGTCAGCTGTAATCCTGTTAAGGGGAAATGACGCTGTAAAGAAAAAATTACGGATGCGGTTAAAGTATCCGGGCGGCCAAGCAGAGTATGATGTTCCGGTGATGCAGATCATGGATTATACACTGGATGAAATATTTGATAAACGATTGTTTATACTGTTGCCGTTTTATTTTTTCCGATATGCGAATCAGTTGGATAAAATGGAATCAGAGGCAGACGGGCTGAACAGATTGAAATCGGAAGCATCCCGAATAGGACAGTTATTGAAAGTTGAGGAAAATAAAGGTATTATTAACGTAGTACAAAGAAATCAATTGATAAGGTATTTTAGTCGTGTAAGTGATAAGCTGATGATAAATCATAGAGAATTGCGGGAAGGAGTAGATGAAACGATTATGGGTGGATATAAAATATGAACAGATGTAGATGATCTTCTTGAACGAGGACGTGAAGAAGGGATGGAGCAGGGGGATGAGCTTTGCCTGATCAGAATGGTATGCCGTAAACTAAAAAAAGGAAAATCTATAGAGCAGATTGCAGAGGAGCTGGAGGAGGAAGAGGCACGCATCCAGGTATTGTGTGATGTGGCACGTGACTTTGCACCGGAGTATGACGAAAGAAAAATCCTGGCAGCAGTGATGCAGTTGGAGAGTGTGTAACCCACCTACGGAAAAAACCATCAAAGATGTGATTGAAATAAAGTAAAGATGTGTGAGAGTGACAATATGTGTCACTCTCATTTTGTATTATGGAAAGAACGGAAAATTGGGAAATTTTTACGAAAATGCAAAGAAAACATCATAAGAGTATTTTTTTGGACGGGTATTATGATACAGGTTTGGTATGTAAAAGTCGGAAAGAGTATTAAATATGTATAGCGGAGGCTGTTTTGCATGAGTGACTGGTTTTTCCATATGGACGAAGAAGACTTTCAAACGTTTCTTATGGAAGAGGCTGCAGAAAAACATATAGAGGAAGTGACTTCCATGGAACTTCCGCTGGATTGGGATAATTACTATGATACGGATGGATCTGCAGCCGGTGTTCATGCGGAGAGCATACCAGATGGACTGGTCAAATGTCTGAATACCAAAGGATGCGTGGATATTGAGTATATTTCTGCGATTACCGGCGCGGATTACCGCAGCGTGATCGAAAGATTAAAGGGATCGATCTATCAGAACCCCGATACGTGGGGCGAATGCTTCTTTAAGGGATGGGAGATGGCAGACGAATATCTCTCGGGAAACATTCTCAAAAAACTGGAAACTGCCAGAACAGAAAACAATAACTATCATGGGTATTTTCAGGCGAATGTGGAAGCGCTGGAAAAGCTTCTGCGCCCGGCGTTGTCGGCGAATGAAATCTATATTACGTTCGGATCTCCATGGATCCCGGGCGATGTGATCAAAGAATTTATCATAGAGTGTTCTGAGGATCCCCGGTATTACGATATATACAGGAATCGTCTGAGGTGGACGGAGATACGGCATGACGAGGTGACCGGCAGCTGGGAGATCTCGGATATGAACAGTATGCGTTTTCACTGCTCGGGTTTTGCGGCCAGATACGGATGCGCCGGGAGGCATCGGAGCAAGGAGAGGGATGGACTGGATATACTGCTGCGTACACTGAACCAACGCTCCGTGGCTGTATATGACACGGTGAAAAGCGAACATACAAAATCCGGCGTTCAGAAGGTGATCAATAAAGAAGCCACTGTAGATGCTATGGAAAAGCAGAAACAGATGATTGAAGATTTTCAGAAATGGGTATGGGAGGATCCGAAACGTTCTGAAAATCTTCGCACGATCTATTTCGAAAAATACGGTAATATCCGTCAGAGACATTTTGACGGGAGCTTTTTGGAGTTTCCCGGAATGGCGCAGGAGATACAGCTCTATCCGTATCAGAAAAATGCCGTGGCGCGGATCCTGTTTACGCCCAATACCTTGCTGGCGCATGATGTGGGTTCCGGCAAAACATACATTATGATCGCGGCCGGTATGGAACTGCGGCGACAGGGACTGAGTAAGAAGAACCTGTATGTGGTTCCCAATAATATATTGGGGCAGTGGGAGCAGTTCTTTTCTGAAATGTATCCGGACGCGGAGGTCTTTGCGGTGACACCCGGCAGCTTTACACCAAAGAAGCGTCAGACGGTATTGGAAACCATCCGGGATGCGGATGTGGATGCGATCCTGATGCCGTACAGCTGTTTTTCCATGATCCCCGTCTCAAATGCGGCAAAAGAGGATGCGCTGCGTCGGGAGATTCGGGAGTGTGAAGAGATCAGAGACGGCAATCGCAATAAAGGAACGAAGAGTCTGGAACGAAAGATCCAAGAACTGAAGAAGCAGTTGGCAAAACTGATCACGGAAGAAGAAGCGGAAGGCGTCTGTTTTGACGAGTTGGGGATCACGCGTCTTTTTTTGGATGAGGCGCACAATTTTAAGAATGTACCGATTGTGACCAAAACAGAGAATGTGCTGGGGATCAACAAGACAGGATCCGCGCGTTGCAATGATATGATGGAAAAAGTACGGATCGTGCAGCATCAGAACGGCGGAAAGGGTGTCGTCTTTGCAACGGGAACGCCGATCACAAACAGTGTAACAGATGCTTTTATCATGCAGAGCTATCTGCAGGGCGGTGAGCTGGCGGCGCTGGAACTGCAGAATTTCGACAGCTGGATCGGGATGTTTGCGGAACAGCATACGGAGTTTGAGGTGGATGTGGATACCAGTTCTTACCGGCTGGCGACACGTTTTTCGCGTTTTCACAATATCCCGGAACTGACCACGATGCTGGCATCCTTCGCAGATTTTCATTCCATGGAGGGAAGCTGCGGTGTGCCGGATCACGATGGTTATCAGGATATCGTGCTGAAAAGGACGGAGAGTTTCCGGCAGTATCTGAAGCAGATCTCGTATCGGGCCGACCTGGTGCGTCATGGCGGTGTAAGCCGTACGATCGATAATATGCTGCTGATCACTACGGACGGACGCAAGGCAGCTCTGGACCTGCGGCTGGTATTGGAAGAAGAGCCGTTTCAGCGGGAATCCAAGGTGTGGTATTGTGCGGAAGAAGCGGCTAAGATCTATAAGAATACGATGGCCGGGAAGAGTACGCAGCTGGTCTTCTGCGATACTTCCACACCGAAGGATGGTTTCAACGTGTATGATGAACTGAGGCGTTTATTGCTGCAGAAAGGGATCCCGGAGAAGGAGATAGCATATATTCATAATGCATCAACCGACAAACAAAGAGAGTTGCTGTTTGCAAAGATGCGACAGGGGGAGATCCGTGTCCTGATCGGATCAACGTTTAAGTTGGGGTTGGGCGTCAATGTGCAGGATAAGCTGATCGCGCTGCATCATCTGGATGTACCATGGAGACCTGCGGATATGGTCCAAAGGGAAGGGCGTATCCTGCGGCAGGGGAATGAGAATAAAAAGGTGCAGATATTCCGTTATATCACGGAGGGCAGTTTTGACGCCTATTCGTGGCAGTTATTGGAGACAAAGCAGCGGTTTATCTCAGATCTGCTCTCCGGCATGGCAGCAGAGCGCAGCAGCGATGACATTGACGATACGGTATTAAAATATGCGGAGGTGAAGGCACTGGCGGTGGGAAATCCGCTGGTGAAGCAGCGTGTGGAGATCGCGAATGAGGTGGCGCGTTATCAGATCCTGCAGCGCAAGACGCAGCAGAAAACGGAAGATTATCGCAGTGAACTGGGAAGGATCTCGCCCCGTGAAAGGGAGCTGGAGGAACTGATCGCAAAGTGTGATGAAGACTGTGCGTATTACCGGATGAATAAACGGGAGTATGAAGCGGAGGAACGCAGGAATTTCCGGGAGCTTGCTTTTGCGGCAGCACAGCCGGAGGAGATCACCAGGGAAGAACAGATCATTGCGGAGTATCAGGGATTTCAGGTGATCGTTCCGGCGCATGCGACAAAAGAAAATCCGGTACTGTATCTGCGCAGGAGAGGGAACTATGTGGTCTATGTCGGGAAGAGCGCTGTCGGTCTGCTGGTCCGCATAGATAATACTCTGGAAGAGATGGAGAAACGTTTGTCTACATTATCGGAGGAACGGGACCGGCTGCGTCAGAGGAAAGATTTTCTGGAAGCAGAGTTGAAAGAGCCGGCAGATTATTCGGATCTGATCCTGCGGTATAAGAAATTGCTGGTGATGCTGGATGAGCAGCTGGGAGTAAATGAGGAGGGCGGATGATGGCAGAAGATCTGCATTTGACGAATATTCCCACGATGTCCGTGGGAGAGGCTGTGCGCGTATTGGCAGGAGCATACGGCAGTCTGATCCATAAAGGAGAAGGCATAAAGAAGATGCCGTCCGTGATGCTCTGGGGACCGCCCGGTGTCGGTAAATCGCAGGGCGTCCGTGAGATCGCGGAGCAATTGGAAAGCGATACGGGAAAGCGGGTGTATGTCACGGATGTGCGCCTTCTTTTGTTCAATCCTATCGATCTGCGGGGCATTCCTACAGCGAATGAAGATAAGACTTTGGCTGTCTGGCTGAAGCCGAAGATTTTCGATATGGATCCGTCGGAGGATGTGATCAATATCCTTTTTCTGGATGAGATCTCTTCTGCGCCGCAGTCAGTGCAGGCAGCAGCCTATCAGATCACATTGGATCGTGTGGTAGGCGAACACCGGCTGCCGGATAACTGCATCGTGATCGCAGCGGGAAACCGTGTTACGGATAAATCGGTGGCGTATAAGATGCCGAAAGCTCTGGCCAACCGTCTGCTGCATATTGAGATCGAAGTAAGCATATCGGCATGGAGAACCTGGGCGGTATTTCATGGGATCCATCCGATGGTAACCGGTTATCTGGAGTTTAAGCCGGATGCGCTCATCAGCTTTCATGCATCTTCGGAGGAGCTGGCCTATGCGTCCCCGAGATCATGGGAGATGGTCAGCAATATCTTAAATTCCGTGAGCAGTGATATCGATCAGGTCTTCCTGCTCATAGCAGGTCTGATCGGTATGGGAGCGGCAGCGGAATTCCGCTCGTGGTCAAAGGTCTACCGGGAACTGCCGGAAATGGAGGAGATCTTTGCAGGGCAGGCAAACCATATGCCGAGATCGGCGGATGCTCTGTATGCGCTGGTCTCTGCGATGACGGCCTATGCGAGGGAGCACCGGGATGATATGGAGCAGATCCGCAACTCGATCATCTATGCGAGCCATCTGCCGCCGGATTTTTCGGTTGTGCTGCTGAAAGACTATCTGTCGATCGAGAAGGATTACCGGATGAAACTGATGCGGATCCCGGAATTTGTGAGATGGCTGCAGACGAAAGGGAGCCTGTTGAATGGTATTATCTGAACCAAAGAAAAGAGAATACATCCGCAGGATCATGACAGTGCGTATGAAACTGTTATGCGAGCAGGGCTTTTACGGTCTGCTTCTGATGCATATGCATTTTCATCTGAGTGAGGACAATGCAACGGCATGGACGGACGGGAAGGAAAACATCTTCTTCCATCCGCTGTTTCTGGATGCGGTGACGGATAGTGAGCTTGAATATGTGATGGTACATCTGCTGCTGCATGTGATCCTGGATCATTTCAGCCGCAGGGAAGGCAGGGATACAGAGCTCTATGATGAGGCTGCAGATATCGTTGTCAATTCGAATATCCTGCGGAGTTATGGGGATGACGAGTACAGTATCTGTCTGAATCCCTGTGGTGGTGTGCAGCCACATCAGCTGCCGGACGGAGAGGAAGGCTATCAGTATACTGCAGAAGAAGTGTATGGCGCGCTGCGTAAAGAGCAGGAATGCGCTGATGAAGGGTCAGATGGCGAAGGATCGAAAGATACCTGTGATCAGGAAGCGGCAGGCCGATGGGATGCCTGTGATCAAAAAGAGGCAGGTCGAAGGGATGTCTGTGATCAAAAGGGACCGGGTCGATGGGATGTGCATCCGGAACGGCAGACGGCGGATACGGCACAGGAGCAGCTGTGCCGGCGGATGTGGGAAGGACGCATGCTGCAGGCAGCTGAGTCCATGAAAGCCCGTGAAGAGGCAGGCCTGCAGAGCGGCATAAAGAGTTGCGGAACGGTCCCTTTATGTGTGGAGCGCTATCTGAAGGAACTGAAAAAACCGCAGGTGGACTGGCGGACCATATTGGCGGAGTTTGTTCAGGAAGAGATCAATGATTATTCCTTCTGCCCGCCGGACAGACGCTTTTCGGAGAGTGTATTTTTCCTGCCGGATTATAATGAAAAAGAGGAACGGGTTGAGAAGATCCTGTTTATGATCGATACCTCCGGATCCATGTCGGAAGATGAGATCACGGATTGCTATTCGGAGGTGAAAGGGGCTATCGATCAGTTTAACGGAAGGCTGGAGGGATGGCTGGGATTTTTTGATGCTGCGGTGGTTCCGCCCAGACGGTTTGCGGATGAAGAGGAACTGAAAGTGATCCGTCCCAAGGGCGGCGGCGGTACCAGTTTCGAAGTGATCTTCCGCTATGTCCGAACAGAGATGGAGGAGGATCTGCCGGTAAGCATCATCATCCTGACGGACGGATATGCTCCGTTTCCGAAAGAGGATGCTGCAATGGGGATCCCGGTGCTCTGGATCATATATAATGAGGATGTGACACCACCATGGGGGAAGGTTGCGAGGATTGTCTAAAATGTGAGAGAGTGACAATATGCATGTTGCGTGCCGGTGTCTTTGAAAGAAGCACAGGGGTAGAGAAGTAGATGATATAGTAGCACATAATGATATGAGAAAACTATATATTGTATGGAAAGTCTAGTTACCACCTTTTTGTGGACAATTAGACGTTTTGTCAATATGACCATAAAATGATGGATTATTGCGGGAAAATGTGGTAAAATTAACCATATTTATGAACGGCAAATGAATGTCGTCTAAATATCGCAAAATAGTTTTAATCTGAATGGTATGATGAATTAGTTTCTCTTTTAAATAGATGGGACTGAATTTGTTAAAGGCTATTATCAATGGCGTCATAATAGACTATGGAGGTAAGCAACATGGTGACAAATTACAAACAGGTGAAAGAAGATGTTTTGAAACAATATGAATCGTTTTTGTGTCTTGTAAAAACTGCGTATGATAATGGCATTACTGTTAAGGCAAAAGTTTTAAATAGTTTAGCGGAACTTGAAAAAAATATAAGGAATGATCAATTCTGTTTGATGGTGGTGGGCGAGGCTAAAAGTGGGAAATCTACATTCATTAATGCATATTTAGGCAAAGAAATATTGCCTATGGATGTAAAACAATGTACATCGGCTATTGTTGAAATACGTTATGGGAATAGTTTTAAATTGACGGCAACATATGCGGATGATAGACAGGAAATTATTGAGGATGAAGCGGATATAAAGCGATTTTTGCTTGATAATGCTTCATTGGATGATGAATACAGAGATATTCCGGTTCCAACTATAAATATAGAAATTTTGATGAAAAAAAAGGGCGATTTGCCGCACGACCATGAGATTTTTGATCTTATGAGAGGGATTACGTCAGAGAATATATATAAGCTGTCTAGTGATGATTATGAACGGAAGGTTCGAAAGTATATTAGTGAAAAAACACCCTGTTGGATGGATATTGTAAAGAAAATAGTAATTACATATCCATTTGATGATGAAGATTTGAAAGGAATTGAAATCGTGGATACTCCCGGAGTAAATGCAGAGGGTAAAGTAGGAGAGATAACCAATTCATATATAAATAGGGCTAATGCAGTAATGTTTTTAAAACCCTTGATTGGTGCGGCATTGGAAGCAACATCTTTTAAAAAGTTTCTTGATAGTGCGAGCGCAGATAGAAATCGAGATGCTATGTTTTTGATATTGACAAGGGCAGCGAATGAAACACCAGAGAATATATCCAGAATACGCGATGAGGCTTTTAGACAGTTTCCGTCAATTAATGAGCATCAGATTATCCATCTGGACAGTAAGGTAGAGTTGTTTTACAACAGAATTAAGGATATGTCTGAAGAGAAATTGGACGAATTTATGACGCCTTTGATAGATGAGGAAAAATTAGATTCTTTTTTGGAAACACCATGGTACAAATCAAAATTTAAAAGAGAAGAATATCTTAAACGTTTAAAGGAATTATCTAATTTTGCTGTGATAGATGAATCTTTAAATCAATTTGCGCATAAAGCACATTACATGGCTTTTCAACAATTCCTTGATAAAATGATACAAGAATTAGAATCAATACAAGGACATTTCGGAGAGACAATTGAGAATTTTAGGAAAAAGGCAAAAGATCCATTAAGTCTCGAGGCAGAATTGGCTAATAAAAAAGATGAATTAGAAGCTTTGAGGCTTAAGATTAACACCACAACAAGTAAAATAGCAAGCCAATATACGGATTCTGGAGGGAAAATTGAAAAAAAAGCGAATGAAGTAGCTTCAGATTACGAAAATAAAATTTCAAGCATAAATGAATCATCTGATAATTCGATGGAAGAATTAAAGAAAATATCCTTTCGCGCCATAGAGCAATTTCAGAAATACAAGAAACAGTTGGAAAAAGAAATAATAGCCAAATGCGATCAGGAACTTGTTTTGGCTAGTGGGAAAATAAATATTCCTTATAAAACGCTTCGTCCTAATTTTACAGCGGATGATTTTGAAAAGATTAAAAAAGATCAAGAAGAAAAATCGTATGAAAAAGAGTATACATCGGGGGGATGCTTTAAAAAAGCTCAAGAACGTTCGGTTTTTTCACAATCAAAGTATTTTAAATTGGTGAGAGATGATATAAAGATAAGATTACAAGAAATTAAAAGCGATTTTATTGTTATTTTATGTGATTTCGTAACAGATTTGATAAAAGAGTACAGAAATGAATTGATTGATAATACTAAAGATGTTCAGGATGCGTATGATAAAGTTTTGAACGATAAGGCAGAGACAGAAGATTTACAGAAAAAGATAGCGGCGTTAGAAGAGACATATAGGAAATTTGCTCCAATTATAGAGGATGCAGAATTGCTAAAGAGAGGAGTAGATAAGCATGTATAATCAAATAGTTAAAGAGAAAATCTCTGAGTTATTAGATGGAATGATACCTGAATTGGAAAATATGATAGATAACGAATCGTCCACAAAGGCGATAACTAGAAAGGTTATGGATTATTTTTCGAGCAAAGTAGTGGGGGCTAGTAGAGGGTATATTTCGTCTATATATACAAATATGTCACAAGAAACATTAAAAGAAGAGGTATTCCAGGATGTAAAAAACGCTAATAAATTTTATGCGTTGGATCTGGATAAGAAACTTATAGATGCATATAGATTGGATATTACAACATTGGATAGTTATAAGAATGGGATTACGGTTAAGGAAATAAATAAAATATATGCAACAGCGGCTGCAACGGCTGGAGGTGTTGGCGTTGGAGGCATATTATTAGGAACTATTTCTGGCGCAATAAATATACCATTAGCTGTAATTATAGGCGGTGCGGTTGCTTGCGGGCTTGCAAGTGGATTAACTACGTATTATAGCGTGATACCTAGAGTATCAAAGAAACACTATAAGGAAGCGCTGTATGCTTTTGTTCAAGATTTTAAGAAAGAACTGTATAAATGGGTGGATTCTGTAGAAGAATATTACAATTCAGAGGTAGAAAAACTAAAGAATAGTCTTTGAAAAGGGGATTGCCATAAATGGAAATGAAACAAAAGAATGAAAATGAAATACTTTCTGAAATAAGATCTGATTTTGCGAAAAATAATGATATTTTGACACAGCAACTGAAGGCTTTTTCAACATGTGTTGCGCCATATATGACAATAGATACCAGTATTGAAAAGTTGGTCAATCATAATACAGATGCTTTATTGAGAGGAAAGTCTTTTTTTAGGATAAAAAGCTGTACTGTTGAAAAATTTGATGATGTTTTTCAATTCATTAATACACGTATTTCAAAGTTTTTTACGGCTATTTATCCTTTGAATACAACAGTTATTTATGGCATCATAAGTAGAAATGGAAAAACAGATATAGTTTTAGCGGTAGATTATGATAAAAAAGATGTAGTATATCCTATAATTGCTGGCTTGCTTACAGGAATAGATATAGAAGAGGATAAGCGATATACATTTGAAAGAAAAGAAGGTGACGAAACGTTCGGAGGATTTATCTCTGCGGTTCCGATAATAAAAATAGATGATGAAAAGCAGGAATTAGACTTTTCGACACTTATGAAGTGTCTTAATGGAAAGGATTATAATTTTTTTGTGTGCGCAAAGCCAAGATACGATGGTGATAAGATTTATACTGATATTTTGAATGTTAAAGATAATGCTTTTTCAGTTAGTAAAAGGAATCTATCTATTCAAAAATCAATGAATGATAGTATGACAAGAACGGAGACAATTACAACTAACAAAAGGGGTGTTATACAAGAATTAGCAAATCAAGCGGTTAGGGAGCATAGAGTTGATTTTGGCGGCTTGGTCGATGCGTTTATAGATTCAGGCATTCAGAGTAAATCTGAAGCAGTAAGTACGGCAACAACACTTGAGGGACTTTCTCGAGGCGAGTCCTTTGATGTGCAGAATAGTGTTGCAACGGAATTGATAGAGTATTGCGAAAAAGCAGTAGAACGGATAAAGTGTGGTATATCTACGGGGCTATGGGATTGTGTTATCTCGTATTCGGCAGCAAGCAAGGAAGATTCAGATATTCTTAAATCTTGTATATTTGCAGAGTTGGGAAGGTCGGTAGAAAATGTGATGCCATTAGTGCATCATGCATATCCGGCTTCTAAGAATATGGTTTTACTACCAACGAATGCTGTCACTAATAATCCATTATATGTTCCAATTACCTCGGCAGAGTTAGGAACTTTATGCACTCCACCGACTACACCTGTCCCGGATTTTGAAATTAGGAAGGGGAAACTATATCCGATGATACCATCATCTGATTCAGGAACGGTAATCGGGAAAGTGTCTGATGGACAAAGAGCTTTTGACAAAATGCCGTTTGTGTTATCAGAAAAGGATTTAAATAAACATACTTTTGTATGTGGAATTACGGGGAGTGGAAAGACAACAACAGTAAAGACGATTTTAAGAGGTGTTTCTCAGCCATTTTTAGTGATAGAATCGGCAAAGAAAGAATATAGAAATATCTCCAATGTTGAAAATGTATACACAATGGGAAAACCTGAAATAAATTGTATTCAGATGAATCCTTTTTATGTACAATGCGGCATTAATCTTCAGACACATATTGATTTTTTGAAAGATCTATTTAATGCTTCTTTCTCGTTCTATGGACTGTTTTTTGCAAGCCTTTTTTGCATAAAGTTGCAAAATATAAATGTAGGTTGTTGCAAAACAGTTTTGTAGGTTGTTGCACCTACATTTTGTAGTTTATTGCAAAGGGCTATGCCGGCCGGTTAAGACCGGCACATCCAAT
>JAFWRC010000006.1 GCA_017508825.1 Lachnospiraceae bacterium | reverse complement strand
CTGCATGCGGATCTGGAGTTTCGGATCGGGCGTATGATGGAACAGCACAATATGAACCACAAAGAGGCGGAAGGCGCGTGCCTGCGCGGCGATAAGGATCGTGCAAATTATTACAACTACTATTCCAACCATGAATGGGGGGACAGCAGACACTATGATCTGACCGTGAATACCGGAAAGCTCGGGATCGAAAAAACGGTGGAACTGATCAAAAGCTGTCTGTAAAAAAATATAATTTTCAGGAGGAAACAAAAATGTCATATCCGACACCGCATATCAATGCAACACCGGAGGATTTTGCAAAAACCGTACTGATGCCGGGGGATCCGCTGCGTTCTAAATTTATCGCAGAGAACTTTTTGACAGATGCAAAACTGGTGAATAACGTACGTGGCGTGCAGGGCTACACGGGAACCTACGAAGGTACCAGAGTGACCGTCATGGCCAGTGGTATGGGCATGCCGTCCATCGGCATCTACAGTTATGAACTGTTTAACTTTTTCGGCGTGGAAAACATTATCCGTGTAGGTTCCACAGGTTCCCTTAAGATGGATGTAAAAGTCCGTGATATTGTTTTTGCGATGGGCGCCTCTACCAATTCCAATTACGGAAGACAGTTTGAACTGCCCGGGACGTTTGCGCCGATCGCGGATTACAAACTGTTAAAGACAGCTATTGAGCAGGCAGATGTTGTGGGGGCAGATTATCATGTGGGTAATGTGCTGTCTTCGGATACCTTCTATGATGCACAGGAAGATGCGAATGATTATTGGATCAAGATGGGCGTGCTGTGTATCGAGATGGAAACCGCGGCGCTGTATATGAATGCAGCAAAGGCAGGCAAGCGTGCTCTGGGCCTGTTCACGGTATCGGATCACATCTTAACGCACGAGGCGCTGGACGCGGAAGCGCGGCAGACAAGCTTTACACAGATGATGGAGATCGCGCTTAAGACAGCAAAAGCCATGGATGAGGCGAAATGATCTGAATTTACATAAATATGGTATAATGAACGTTATGAATTAATAAATATTGGGTATAAACAACAATTTTTACTTGTATTTTTGAAACACCCTAGGTATAATAAAACCTAGGGTGTTTTCGTTTATCAGAATTTTATGCCCATTCGCGGAGGTTACGATGAAAGAACTTATGTTAATGTATCATCCCGTTAAGAAAGAGATCCGTTTCTGCGGACGCTTTAAGGGGAGTTTTGTCGAGATCCCTTATGACGAGTGCCCCAGACTGCAGAAGTACGGACCCGGAAGCGGAGAGTTTTTGCTGCAGAATCAGGGAAGCAAATTCTTTGATGATATTTGGGAACAGTTTAATAAAGACAACGTAAACATAACCTTCAAGGGTACGAAGATCGACTATGAGGATCTGCAGAAGAAGATATCCGATTATAACGATACCAAGGATAAGCAGATTTTTAAGATCGTTGATTATGTTGAACTGCCGAGCGTTTCCGAAATCTATGAGGCGATCAGCACATTCTGTGAAGAAACACTGGATTCCTTTGAGAACCAGCTGAAGAATAATGATACCAAGCAGATGTTCCGTAAGCGCCGCGAGATGTTTGAGGAGCGTAAGGAGGCCCTGAACAAGAACGAGGTAAATCTTTGCCTGGTAGGTACCTATTCTGCCGGCAAATCTACGTTTATCAACGCGATCATCGGTAAGCGCATCCTGCCGGAGAGCATCAACTCCGAAACGGCTAAGATGTTTAAGATCCGCAATGAAGAAAAACCGCGCGTGATCTTTTCCGTACATACAACGAAAGATACCAGACCGGATACCGTACAGATCGTATGGAATGAGCCGGTGGGACAGTTTGAAGTGGTAAGAGGCCTGGGCGCTACGGAAGATAATATCCGTAAGATGCTTGAGCTGGAGGCGACGGCAGTAGCAGAGCTCGGACTGAAGCAGCACGAGCAGTTGTGCAGGATCCTGAAAAAACTGAATGATGTTCCGAACCATGAGCAGCAGGATGGCTCAGGTTATATCAACGGGATCATTGAAGTGGGATATCCGATCCCGCTTTGCAAAAATATAAACTTTACGTTCTTTGATACACCGGGAACGGATTCCAATTCCAGCGAGCATTTGCTGATCCTGAAGGAAGCGCTGCAGCAGCAGACCAATTCCATTCTGATCGTGATCTATGAGCCGACCAAGATGGAAGGTACCGGTAACTCCGTGCTGTACAAGCTGATCAATGATTTCCGTGACGGCAAAAAGAATGAGACAGGTGTATCCATTGATCTGGATCGTTCCTTCCACGTGATCAATCAGGCAGACACCAAGGCCAGCAAGGATCTGAAACTGCTGCGCAACAAGAAGGTAGTTGTGACCCTGAAGGAAGAAGATAAGATCTACGATGAAGAGGATATGGAGATCGATCTTGCGCAGGCAAGACTGTTCTTTGTATCTTCCAAGGCAGCGTATATCAGCAAGGCGATCCAAGGCAATGTAGACCTGGAGGAAGAGCGTACATGGCTGGCAAACCATAAGCAGGAGATCAATAACGAACCGACCAAGGATCCGTTTACCGAGCAGGAGATCAATATCTCTGCAGACAGCGGTATCTTCTATCGCTATGACAAGATCGCGGATGCGGATTTTGAGACCAAGCAGCTGATCGCTGAGTGCGAGAGAGCTTCCAAGAGCTGTGATAATTCCCTGGATGGCGTGATCCGCAGGATCTATATCAACTCCGGTATGTATGCCATCGAGCAGGAGATCATCAAGTATGCGCAGAAATACGCATTGGCAGTAAAGGCGAAAGGTCTGTATGACGGTATTGAAGGCCTGATCGATTTTGTACGTGTAGACTATGAGGCAATCGAGAATCAGGCAAGACTGTCCAAGGAACACATCGAAAAGAATATCGAGATCATGAAGACCAGCATGGTGCATGACATCGAGGTTTCCCACGATGAGTTTGTGGCACGTATCACGGATGACTCCCTGGAGACACAGGTAGAAGAGATCAAGGCGCTGGTAAAAGAGATCGAGAAGCGTCAGGAACTGGCAAGCCGCCAGGCCGATAAGATGCAGTGGATCGCTCTGAAGCCGGAGATCTTTGAAAAGAAGAATACGATCATCATCAGTGAGCTGAACCGTTATCTGCAGGAGATCGACGATTACTATAAGCGTATCCGCGGCGATATCCTTGCAGCGCAGGTACAGGAACTGAAGAACATCATCGTCAAGAAGATCAAAGAATACAAGGGTATTGACGAAGGGCTGATCCGTCGTATCGCAAACATTTCCGATACCGAGATCCCGCCTTCGGAGATCGGCGCTCTGAAGATGAACGATTACATCAACGAGCAGAAGGCCATCCTGATCTTTAATACGATGGATAAGAAGGCATACAAGCGCGATCTGGAGCGTGCATTCAACGCGCAGACCGTAGAGCAGTTCATCGCATACAAGGAAGAGGTCATCAAGGTAGCACAGCAGCGTACCGCACAGATGGTGGAAGAGTTCAAGAACAACATCGACACCATTTCCGGCAGTCTGGAACTGCTCATCAAGGATGAGAACCGCGCGATCGAGGAACAGCAGAAGGCAAAAGAAGTACTGGATATGATCGGCAAGCAGGACGAAGCTCTGAACAAGAAGATCTGGGCAGAAGAAAGCTGATCAAAAAAGTGCTTGCATTTTGAAACAAAAACGAATATAATGCAATCTATCGAGAGAGATAAACCGTTGATCGGGAGTAAGTACTTCGGAGGCAACGTCTCACAGAGAGCCGGGATGGTGGAAAACGGCAGACGGACAAAGAAGGAATGGACCCGTGAGGGCAGCAGCAAAGGTAGAAATCTGATTATCAGATACTGATTAGCAGCTGACGTAGAACCCCACGTTACAGGGAGAAGCGCATGATGGTGCGTGAAGTGAGCGGATCGAAGGATTATTCTGGCGATCAATGTAGGTGGTACCGCAGGAGATTTAAACTCTTGTCCTATTGTAGGATGAGAGTTTTTTTTATGCGTACATAAATAAACTTTGCAACATAGAGAAGAAAAAATCAGGAGGAAACAAAATGGAGAAGAAAGGAAGATTTGGACAGTTCGGCGGACAGTATGTTCCCGAGACACTGATGCCGGTGCTGAAGGAAGTGG
>JAFWRC010000005.1 GCA_017508825.1 Lachnospiraceae bacterium | reverse complement strand
CCATCACATTATCCACTGCCCCCATATAGGGCACCAGATAATGTTTCTGAAAAACGAAGCCAAACTCCCGGCGCCGTAATTCTTCCCGTTCCGCATTGGTACACTCCGTCAGTTCCCGCCCGTTATAAAGGATGCTGCCTTCCGTCGGCGCCTTCAGTGTGGACAGGCAGTACATCAACGTGCTCTTTCCGCTGCCGGACGGCCCAATGATGCCGATCAGGCCCCTGTCCGGAAGCTGCAGGTCAAATCCCTTGAGTGCATACAGTTTTTCTTCTTTTTCCATGTCATAGATCATACAGATCTGTTTTACATCAAACATCGTTTGCTCCTTACTCTTCGATCGCATCGATCGTTTTCACTGCATGGATACTCCATACTACAGGGATCTGCAGCATCCCCATGATCAGCACATAGGTTGCGAAGATCCGTAGGATCTGCTCCGGCATCAGGATCCGACAGCTTAGACCTTTTGCCTCGATCACTATTCTATGAAGTATTCCTGCCACTCCCAGTCCCGCAAGCAATCCCAATACCGCGCCGGTGCCAAAGATCATAAGCATCTCCCGCATGATCATTCCATATACCGCACTGCGGCTGTATCCGATGGACATATACAGACAATATTCGTTCACGCGGTTGCGCAGATACGAGATGTAAGCAACCAGCACCGTAAATGCCAGAAAGGCCATCACGATCATATGGATCGCATCGATCACTTTATCCAGCAGCCCTTTGATCTGCGTATCGTAGAAGACTTCCCTGGCAACGCTGTCTTCCACCCGATCGGCATCGGTCACCGTGATCCCCAGGTCTTTTAAGAGCGCTGTCATATCATAGACGCTTTCTTCTTTTTCTACGACGATATACCACCCGTTATTGGTATAGCCCGCGGGTGTCCCGACTACTGTCATATACGGAGAACGGATCGTTCCGACGATATGAAAAATGCTGCCATAGGCATGCGGCATCTAGGCATCTCCGATCTGTGCATCGGCATTTTTCAAAATCGTCTCCTCTACCAGGATCTCCCCTTCGCCCTCCGGCATTCTTCCGCCGGTAAGATGTGCCTCCATATGCTTAAGATACTCCGGGATCTGCTCCGCCCGAAACAGCGGGACCTCGTATCCGATCCCCCCGAAAACCGATTGATACCGGCTGTTGATCACCTGCGTAAAGCAGGCATCCGAAATGCCGTCCGTTGCTTTTAGTTTTTCGATCAGTTCCTGTGTTTTTTCCTCATACACGTCATTCAGTTCTTCCGCGCTTTCATATGCTTCCGTACGGATCCCGTAGCCGGCGGCAGAAACAGACAGAAATGCAACCTTCTTCGGCATTTCAAATACTATGGGCCGGAAACTTTCGATCGCGGCATTTAACAGCATTGCGATCACATACATTGCCATAAATACTATGATCAGTGCCAGTGCCAATGCTCCGACGGTCTTTTTGTTATTTTTTATATAATTCCACGCAGACAACCCGGATTTCATTACGATCCCTTTCCCATAACTGCTCAGAACCGTTAGCTTTTCTTTTCGGTCACTTAACACATCATACAAAAAATGCAGAAAGAAAAACAGTGACCGCAGTCATATCTTTCTATGACTACGGTCACTATTGAATGCCGTTCACAGCCCAAAGGCTTTTTATTACGTTATAGAGTCCGGCAGTTTATTCTGCACGCAGCGCATCGATCGGGTTCAGCTCACTGGCACGTTTGGCCGGCATCCATCCGAAGATGATCCCGACAGCCGCCGAAAAGCCGAAGCCCAGCAGGATCGCGCTTCCGGACAATACAAACTTCGTCTGCATCAGCTTTGCCGCGATCACCGCAATGCCTTCTCCCAGGCAGATGCCGATGAAACCGCCCACCAGGGACAGCACGATCGACTCGATCATAAACTGTATCTGGATACGTCCCGGCGTAGCGCCGAGCGCTTTACGCAGACCGATCTCTTTGGTACGTTCCGAAACCGATACCAGCATCATATTCATAATACCGATACCACCGACCAGCAGAGAGATGGATGCGATACCGCCAAGCAGTCCGCTCATCATGCTCGTCGCACTGTCCACCATATCCATCAGAGAACTGAAGTTGTATACCGCAAAGAAATCCTCGTTCTCATTATACAGATTCTTCATCGTAGCACGCAGGCGCTCTTCCACCTTGGTCATATCGGCTTTGTCTTCTACATAGACTTCCAGGCTGTTTACCACGCCGTTACCGGTCATATTCAGAGCATTTTTGTACGGCACCAGAATGGTTCCTGCCAGCGTGCTGTCATCCGACATCATGCTCATCATATTGTCGCTTTTCTTATAAATACCGATGATCGTATAGCGATATCCATGCAACAGGATCTGGCCACCCAGTACCTGTTTTCCCAACAGCGCATTCTTCACATAACTCTGGTCTACGATACAGACATAGGCGTCTCCGCTCATATCCTGTTCGTTAAACGCGCGGCCGGATAAAATGATATTACTGTTATGCTCAAAATACAGCGTATTCTTGCCTTCTACATTGGTTTCCTCATACACTTCTTTTCCCACAACGGAAGAAGTGGTCAGGGAAACGGTCGGGGACAGTCCCTCCACACCTTCCACGTTTCGGAGCACTTCCAGGTCCTTATCCGTAAGACCGTATTTCATGATCGACTGATACGTCTGGATCGAGATCGTTCCTGCACCCAGGTCACTGAACTCACCCATCAGTTCTCCGGATACTGCTTCTACTATGGTGACCAGACCGATCACGGCGCCGACACCGATGATGATACCGAGCATCGTTAAGAAAGACCGCATCCGGTTTGCCCGGATATTCTGCAGAGCCATCCGCAGGCTCTGACCGATCACTGCGAAATTAAGCATCTTCCAATCCTCCTTCACTGATATTTCCGTCCAGGATACGCACGATACGGCTCGCATGGGATGCGATCTTTGCATCATGTGTGATCATGATGATCGTACGTCCTTCATCATTCAATTCATGGAACAATCCCATGACCTGCGCGCCGGTCTTCTGATCGAGTGCGCCGGTCGGCTCATCCGCCAGCAGGATCGTCGGGTTGGTCGCGATAGCTCTTGCGATGGCCACACGCTGCTGCTGACCTCCGGACAGCTGATTGGGATAATGATACATACGATCTTCCAATCCTACCTTGATCAGCATTTCTTCCGCGCGCTCCCTGCGTTCCTTATCCGACATATTGGCATAGATCAGCGGCAGTTCCACATTCTGGAATGCCGTCTGCCTCTGCAGCAGATGGAAAGACTGAAAGATAAAGCCGACTTCCTTACTGCGGATCCGCGCCAGTTCCGTTTCGTCCTCATCTGCGATCAGCTTGCCGTGCAGCCAGTAATCTCCGTTTGTCGGTACATCCAGACAGCCGATGATATTCATCAGCGTGGACTTACCCGAACCGGAGGGTCCCAGCACGGCAAGAAACTCTCCGCGGCGGACACTCAGATCGATGCCCTTGAGCACGACCGAGGTTTCCTCGCCCATTTCATATTCTTTTGTGATCCCTTCCATTTTCAGGATCTCTTCACCCAGTTCCATTCCGCATTACTCCCCTGACATCTGCATCTGCAGTTCTGCCAGATTGAAGGAAGACTGCAGGACCACATCACCTTCGGAAAGACCGCTTAAGATCTCCGTATAGGTACCGTCCGAAACACCACAGGTTACATCTCTCTCTTCCAGTCCCTTGCCGTCTGCCGCGTACATCTGCACATACGCGGTACCGTCATCTCTGGTCTGGATGCTCTTGGTCTCTACGGTCAGAACATCTTTTAAGTCATTGGTGACCAGACGCACTTCCACGCTCATACCGCTTCGTACATCTTCGTCCGCCTTAAAATTCACTTCCGAGTCAAAATAGGACACACCTTTTTCGGAAGTTGCAATACGGCTGATCTGCGCGATCTCACCTTCATAGTCCTTTTCGATCGCATTCAAGGTGATCTCCACCGGTACCCCCACCGATGCACCCATAATATCATACTCGTTGATCTTGATGGCAACCTTCATCTCACCGAAGTCAGTAACCACTGCCGCCGGCTTTTCGTTGGTCGTCGAGATCATATCGCCTTCCTTGATGTTTAAGGTCGTGATCACACCGCTCATCGGCGC
This sequence comes from Lachnospiraceae bacterium, assembly GCA_017508825.1. Classification (GTDB taxonomy): domain Bacteria; phylum Bacillota; class Clostridia; order Lachnospirales; family Lachnospiraceae; genus NK4A136. The sequence continues at coordinate 4,296 of JAFWRC010000005.1, read as the reverse complement.
CTTTACGGTACAATCTTCCAGCTGTGCATAAAGTCTTGCCAGCTTCAATTCGTTTACGGATGTATCCTCACCAAGCAGCGCTTTATCATACTGTGCACGATAATCCTGCAGTGTTTCCTTGGTTGAAGTTTCTGCCATTGTATACGCATGCACCGCAATATTGTACTGGTCGATGGAATTCAGGTAGGAATTCTGTGCTGCGATCAGTTTGTCCGTCACGGCAATGATATTATCCTGCTCCGTACGCTTTGCTGCTTCCAGATCTGCCAGCGCATTATTGTAGGAGATCCAGGCATTGTCCAGTGCGTGCTCCGCATTTTCGTAATTTGCATCATAACGGTACTGCACATCATCGTCAGCCACCTTCTTCTCGTGGTCCGCCACTTCCAGACTGATCTGCTTATCCCGTACCGTCTGATAGGCCGAGTCCACAGCACGCTTTGCATTTACGATCCCCTGGCTCAGTCCGGCATTGCTCTGATCGATCTCTTTCTGATAATCCCTCTGCGCATTCTGCAGAGCGATCTCCGCATTCTGTACATTTACCGTTGCGGTCACGATCTGGTTCTGTGCATTTACCAGAGTGCTGTTCTGTCCGTTGTCGATATCATTTTTATAATTGTAGTAAGCATTTCTTGCCTGACGTACGGAAAGGTCCGTGCTTGCCTGGTTCACCGACATCGACAGCTCCAGGTCCTCGATCTGGTTCTCGATGCTCTCGCGGTCCAGCAATGCCACCACATCGCCTTCCTTTACCTCATCGCCTTCTTCCACCAGCACTTCCAGAACCTTTACGCCGGTCACTTCCGCCAGCACGTTCTGCTCGGTGACCGGTTCCACCACACCGGTAAAGCTGTGATAGGTCCGGATATCCCTGCGCTCCGCGGTATCCTGTGTAAATGCTCCGGCCGCCTTGCCTGCCGCACATTTTCCCAGACCGATGACCACTGCACCGATGATCAGCAGTATGACGATCAGTTTGCCCCATTTAAACTTTTTCTTTTTCTTCTTTTTGGTGTTACCTGTTGTCTCAGCCACTTTATTCCCCTCCTATAACTATCGTTATACCGTTTGACAGTCAAACATCTTTTATTTTATGTTAACTATGCAAAACTGTCAACTCATGCCCTCTTTTTTCATTAATTCTTCACAATCCGGCAATCTTTCTGGTCCGTTTCCTTATTATTGCAATAGGCTTTATTATATACATCCGCTGTATCTCTGCCCGGAAATGTGGTGAACGGTTACCTTTCTGTTGTGAATTGCGCTTAGATCTGTTCCGTTCATCGTCCGCTCAACAGCACATCATATACCTCCTTTGTTTCTTCTGCACTTGCTCCGCTCACATAATAGGTAGGACCGTTTACGGTTTTCACCCGGATATACGCTTTTCCCTGCGGCGCCAGGAACACTTTGCATCCGCCTTCCCCGTCTACGGTAAAGTTGCCTTTCAGCAGCGTATCCATCCCCACACCGGAGTTCCGCGTCATCCGCAGAGAGTGTACATCTTCTCCCCATTCCACGCTCGTGATCTCCGCAAACGGGATCACATAATCGTCCTTCAGCTGATGGCAGACGAGTCTGTCCTCCTGCGCAGAAAGCCGGATGGGTGTGCTCTCCATCTGTCCGATCCATACCACGCTCTGTACTGTAACAATGATCGAAAATGCCAGAAACAAAGCCAGAAGTTTTCCCACGGGATGCGCCATATTGACGGTACCGCCCACTCCTACACGTTTTTCCACGTTCAGCCGCTTGTCTTTCGGATTGTAATAAAACATCCCCGCGATCCAATGATCATCATCATCCGCCAAAAGCGTCATCTCTTTTTCATATCGTGCCTCGATCTTTTTCTGCCGCATCACAAAGAGCACAACCGCCAGCATCACAGAGAGTGTAAATACCAGAACACTGATCATATCGAGCATTTCCGAAGGAAGGAGCACATACGACACCATCATTGCCGCCATATATGCAACCATCACCCAGGCGTAGACCACAAAATAATCTGCCATATTCTTTTTCTTTGCACGGTTGTAATTGGCATTCACATCACGGTCCGTCGAGATCACTTCATTTTTCAGCCCGTCAAACACATACGACAATGCAAGGAACAGCAGATCACACAGCCAGAATACCGCCATAGCCATCGTCATCTCGAACCGGTCTCCGGTAATGCCATTTTTCAAAGGGATCACGTGCAGATCCATCAGGAGTGCTACGGCCACCAGCAGCGTGGCGCAGATACTCGGCGCCCAGATGGCCGCCGGCTTCAGCGCATGCACCGCCCCCGCATTGCTCAGATCCACCAGACTGACTCCCGATTCCGATACCAGCCCCAGCCGGCGTTTTAAAGCTTTCATTTCTCTGTTGCCCAGAATATACGGGATATTGATCATCAAAAATGCCAGCATAAAAAACGCTGTCCACGCCGTTGTCTGCAATGCCATTCCATGCAGAAGCAGTAACAGCCCTGCGATCACACAGCCCGCGATCACGATCCTCTTCCCCCAGGAACAGTATTTCTCCACGATCTGTTCCACTTCAGCCGTCGTCTCACCTTCTTTATATTCTTTTCTGTTCTTCACACCGAAGATCAGCTTTTTTTCCGTCCAGCGCTTCGGATACAGCTGTACATAAGCGATCAAAAGTGCCGGTGTGCAGCAGATAAACATGATCAATCCGAATAAGAATGCCATATCCCTTTCCTCCTACTTATAATACTCATCTACAAGTTTCACGATCTCTTCCTTGGGCACGCCCGAGATCCGTGCTTCCGAAACGATCCTCCGCAGTTCCGTTTTGTTCGTATCCGGTATGCTTGCCTGTTTATCGATCGTCGTGCGTACTCTGGCGCCGTTCTTACGATCGGTCATAATGTAGCCCTCCGTTTTAAGCAGCTGATACGCTTTGCTCACTGTCATGGTATTGATCCCCATTTCCACAGCCAGGGCCCGTACCGTCGGAAGCTGTTCCCCAGCAGCAAGCTCTCCGCCGGAGATGCCCATCACGATCTGGTTTCGTATCTGTTGATAGATCGGTACATCCGATAATTCGTCGATCCTGATGATCATACGCTCACCTCCTTTGCCTCTGCTGTGATCATCGTATCCTTCTTATACAGCAGGAAGTATGCTCCGAAAAAGGTACCGCATCCCATGATCGCAGCAATACCTTCCATCGTCCAGGGCGAAACTGTGAGTACCCCCGCCAGATTCAGTCCCATCAATCCGTCCAGCAGCGTATGGATCACGATCGCCAGCGGATACAGAAAGAAATACTTTTTCTCTTTGCACGCATAAAACACCAGGATCGAAGCACCGATATGATACATCACCGCGAATACACGCTCGACGATATTGATCACCAGATCTCCTGCCGAGAAGAATGCCAGCTGATCCGCAATGGCATATACCTGATCCACCTGATCCGGTGCCGCAGCCCTTACCTGCTCCACGATCTCGCCAAACGCGCCGCTGTTGATCATAAACGCATATGCGATATAGGAAGCATAGGTCATTCCCAGGATAAACATCACTTCGAAGCCGCCGTGTCCGATACCGTGTGAGATCGATACCTCTCTGTTTTTTTCCTTCTTCAGTACCGTCTTGTAGATTACCAGTCGTCCGGTCTCTTCAAACACGCCCGGAAAAAGTCCCACCAGAAATGCCCACAGCACCGGTCTTGCATTGATGAACTGACTGACCGCATGCTCCGGCAGTTTCATCGCCGTCGGAAAGATCAGCACATTCTGGATCGGTTTTTCCAGCACGATGGCAAAGACAAAAAAGGTCAATGCCCCAAACAAAACCGTTGTTACTTTTTCCTTTTTCCTTTTTACCCACAGGATGGCGATCACCAGCGGCACCACCACCCACAGTATCGTTCCCGCTGCCAGCAACGCAATCTGTTCCGTTCCGACTCTCGTAAATTCCATACTGCCACCTTTCTTTTTGTATTCTCTGTACTACCTGTATCGTCTGTATTCTTTGTATCACTTGTTGTAATACATAATATACAACCGACTTTTATTTCTGTCAATACCATTTTTACAAATTCCGGTTTGTCGAGCTCACGGACACTCGCTTCGCTCGTGCCGTGAGCTCGGGGGGTGGTTGGCCGGGCTGATTTCGGTTTCCTGTCTGCTTTACGGTATCGGAGATGTCAGGATACCATAAGGCTCCGCAACCAATCCGTTCGTTAAGATGCTCTATAAGCTGCCGGTATAATGCGTCGCTGCTTCCGGAACCGGCGCCCAAACGACGTCCGTGTCGTTGGGGCGCCTTGTCCCACCAT
>JAFWRC010000053.1 GCA_017508825.1 Lachnospiraceae bacterium | reverse complement strand
GGTATGGTATGACGGCGCAGAGTTCTATGTATCCGGCGGACGTTTCCGGGCGGTTTATTGACGGGGACGCGTGTCTGGGATATAATGAAACGGTTGTTATAAAAATCCGGTTTCCGGATCAGACAAAGGAGGAAAAGATGAAGCGAGCAATCATGAAGTATGCCGTATCCGCGCTGGGGATCGCGGCAATGCTGGCGCCTGCCGCAGAAGCATTTGCAGCCACCGGCAAGCTGAAGAATGAGGACGGGAAGTGGTTATACTATGAAGGTGATGAGTGGATCTCCGATAAATATGGTTTTGTAGATCACAACAACAGCAGGTTCCTGGTGGCAAACGGCGTGGTAGCGGATTCTGCCAACGGCATCCAGCAGGATCCGGAGGATACCGACACCTGGTATTTCTGCTCCCGCGGACAGGTACAGCTGGATTACAGCGGTCTGGCAGAGTATGACAATGCGTGGTTCCTGCTCAAAGACGGTGTGCTGGATACTTCGGTAAGTGATTTTGTAGAATATGACGGCGGTCTGTTCTTTATCGCGGCGGGCCGTCTGGTAAAGGAACAGAACGGTCTGGCGATGGATCCGGACGATCCGACCAGCTGGTATTACTGCTCCCAGGGTCAGGCGCAGACTTCCTACACCGGTCTTGCAGCATATGACGGTGAATGGTTCTATGTGATCAACGGCAAGCAGGCGATCGACTATACCGGTACGGTAGAGTATGACGGCGCTGAGTTCTATGTGATCAACGGTATGGTAGGCGAGAAGCCGGCAGAGCCGACCCCGACACCGACGGTAGAGCCGACCCCGACTGCAGAACCGACCCCGACGCCTTCCGGCAAGACCTACTCCAGATGGCGTATGACCACAAGAAAGTATTATGAGAAGAATGCTCTGAAGGAAGTTACCGTTTATGAATACGTGGATGCGCATACCAGCAACCGCAGCGGCACCAAGGTATATGACGGCAACAACAACTTAAAGTCCTATACCGTTATCACCCGCGACAATGGTGATGTTACGACCAAATACTTTAATGCGGACGGTACGCTGGACCGATACACCGTTACTTCGGATAACGGCAATAAGTATTCCTATTATGACGGCAACGGTGTTCTGTACTATTACGAAACATATAAGACCATCGGCGAGACATCCGTACAGACGGAAGGCGGCATTTATGATACAGATACCGCAGACGGAAAAGAGGTTTATACTCTGATCGGTAAGGCTGTTTACGAGTACGATTCTACGGGACGCCGTGTGAAAGAAACGGATAGTTACAGTGACGGCCAGCATCAGGACAGCGTAACAGAGTACAAGTACAATGCGGATTACACATCTGCGGATATTCTCGTGGATGGTGTGAAAAAATCTTGTGAGACCTATAACAGCGAAGGTGCCCTGCTCCGTCAGGATTTCTTCAAAGAAGACGGATCTCTGGATTATTACTATACTTACACATACAATGATGAGCATGAAGAGTCTTCCAGAATGTGGTACAACGGGGACGGCAGTCTGAATTTCGGATACCGGTACACCTATTCCTACAATTCCAAGGGCAAGATCGAGGAAGAGACCAGTATCCGCGTAAACAGCGATGGTTCGGAACAGCTGAACGGACGTTATGTGTATACCTACGATACCCACGGCAACCGTTCCTCTTATACCCAGTACGGAAGTGATGATAAAGAAGCTTCCCGTTATGAATACGAGTATGAGAAGTATACATACACAAAATAATTGATCTAAAACGCAGTTTTCTTAACAGCCTCCGGTGTTCCGGAGGTTGTTTTGCATTCCTTGACAAACATGGCCAATCGTTTATAATGAAATGGCGAGTATAACGGAAAGATATATATACATGAGAAAGAACACGATCCGGTATAAGCTGTGGTTTTTGTGGCAGTTTGCCCGGGATGATTTTAAAGGAAAATATGTGGGATCCGTTCTGGGAAGCGTGTGGGCATTAGTACAGCCGATGATCACGATCCTTTTGTATTACTTTGTCTTCCAGCTGAGCTTCCGCTCCACGCCGGTGGAGGATATGCCCTTTATCCTGTGGCTGGTTGCCGGCCTGGTTCCCTGGTTCTATATCAGTGACGCCGTACAGGGTGCGACTTCGTGTCTTGCGGAATACAGTTATCTGGTCAAAAAAGTAGTATTTCCGGTGGAGATCCTGCCGCTGGCCAGACTGATCTCTGTCGGGATCGTTCAGATCGCGCTTCTTGTATTTACGGTGGTCCTGTTTATCCTGTTTGGCTATATGCCGAGCATCTATTATCTGCAGATCCCGTTGTTTATGGTCTATATGCTCCTGCTTACGGCGGGGATCGTTTATCTGACATCTGCCATGTTTGCCTATTTTAAAGATACGATACAGGTGGTTTCGATCATTGTGCAGATCGTATTCTGGCTTACGCCCTTTGTCTGGGACCAGAAGATGATGCCGGAAGGAGTGGCGGCGGTGCTGCCCTTCAATCCGGTCTACTATATCCTGAACGGCTACCGTTCGGCTTTTATTTTCGGGACATTCTATATGCCGGGCGTGAAGATGACGGTATATTACTGGGCAGTAGCGGTGGCGCTGTGTCTGATCGGATATCATTTCTTTGCAAAGTGCAGGAAGCATTTCGCGGATGTGCTGTAAGACAGGAAAAGAATAATTACAGGTAGAAGTAATGAGTGAAGAAACGGTCATCCGGATCGCGGATGTCAAAAAAGTATATGATGTCTATGAGAACCGCCGGGAGATGTTCTGGCGTACGCTGGGCTTCGGAAAGAAAGACGGCGGCAAGACCTTCCGGGCATTGAACGGCGTGAGCTTTGATGTGAAGCGTGGGGAGACCATGGGGATCATCGGAACCAACGGCGCCGGGAAATCCACGCTGCTGAAGATGATCACCGGCGTGCTGGAGCAGACGGAAGGCGAGATCGAAGTGAATGGCCGTGTGTCTGCGCTGCTGGAGCTGGGGGCAGGTTTTCGTCCGGATTATACCGGCCGGGAGAATGTCTATCTGAACGGACGTATGATGGGCATTCCCCGCAAAGAGATGGAAGAACGTGTACCGCAGATCCTGGAATTTGCGGACATCGGGGATTTCATCGACCAGCCGGTCAAGATCTATTCCAGCGGTATGTTTGCGCGCCTGGCTTTTGCCGTGGCGATCAACGTGGAGCCGGATATCCTGATCGTGGATGAGGCGCTCAGTGTGGGCGATCTCTTTTTCCAGAATAAGTGCTTCAAGAAATTTGAGGAACTGAAGGAAAAGAACGTAACGATCCTCTTTGTATCCCACGATATTTCCAGCGTGCGGCAGATGTGTTCGCGCGTGGTGTGGCTGGAGCATGGGACCATCCGCAAGCTGGGGGCTGCGGACGAGGTCTGCGACGCGTATATGGATCAGAAACGTAAGGATATGAACGGCCTGCAGGACGGGGAAGAATTGGAAGTGCCGCAGATCGAGGCAACGCGGGAAGACAAAAAACGCAGCGTGCCGGGGATCCACCGGGGCAACAGCGACCTGCTCTCGGAGGAGATCGAGATCGTGTCCTGCTATCTGACCGATACCAAAGGGAAGATCACGACGCATCTGGTGGTAGACGAAGAGTACGAGATGCATGTGCTCGTGTCGTTCAAGACGGATAAGAAGAACATTATCGTCGGGTTTTTATTTGAGAATAATAAAGGCCTGCCGATCTATGATATCAACAACTACATCAATCAGCAGGAAGGGATCACCGGGCATGCCGGCGAGGTGACGGAGGTAGTCTACTCTTTCCGGCTGCCGCGTCTGCAGAAGGGGACCTATATCGTGGGCGCCGCGGTGGCGGAGGGCGTGCAGGAAAAGCATACCATGCACACCTGGCTGCACGGCATCGGCGATGTCGAGATCGTCAATCCGGGCTTCAACTCGTCCTATATCGAGATCCCTGCGCAGGTGGATGTGAAACAGATCGATCAGGAACTGTTGGAGATCGTATAAGGAGATCAATATGGGAAATTATGATTTTTCACTGGATCTGGAAAGTGTCAACACCATGTCGGTGATCAACGGCTGGATCAAAGAAGGCAGCCGCATCCTGGAATTCGGACCGGCCAACGGACGGCTGACCAGATACCTGAAAGAAGAAAAGCACTGCCGGATGACGATCGTGGAGATCGATGCGGAGACCGGCAAAGAAGCATCCGCATTTGCCGAAAAAGCGTATCTCGGTGAGGAAGGGGATATCGAGAAATTCAAATGGACGGCGGAGACCGAGCCCTTTGACTATATCATCTTTGCGGACGTGCTGGAGCATCTGCACTGCCCGGACCGTGTGCTGAAGGAAGCAGCTGCGCTGCTGAAGCCAGAAGGCGAGATCCTGGTCTCCGTGCCGAACATCACGCACAATTCCATCCTGATCGATCTGATCAACGATCAGTTTGATTATGATGAGACAGGGCTTCTGGACCGCACGCATGTACATTTCTTCTCCTATGATTCTTTTGTGAAGATGTGCGGCGCAAACGGCGTAAAGATCGTGGATATGGTGCCGGTCTACAGCCGTGTGGGCGATAACGAGATCAAAAATACTTGGCGCGATGTGCCGGCTGTACTGGAGCGTGAGCTGCGCAAGCGTGCGCACGGCAGCGTATACCAGTATGTATACCGCATCCGTCGCGGGCAGAGCGAACTGCCGGCATATACGAAACTGCCGGAGGGCATTGCCGGAGAAGACCGTGCTTCTTTTGAATGGAAACTGTACCGCCGCGGCGAGGAAGATTATTCCGAAGAAAAATGCATACAGGGCTTCTATCACGACGGTGAGGAAGTCAGCATCGTCCTGGATCTGAACGATACCGAAGAGGTACGGGAAGTACGCCTGGCACCCATGGCGGAGAGCGGCCTGATCGAAGTAACCTGTGCCGAGATCAGCACAAACGACGGCGCGACGGCATTGCAGCCGTCCTTAAGCAGTGCGGCAGCTTCCTGCAAACGATGGTTCCTATTCCGTGAAACACCGCTTCTGACCTATGCGCTGCCGTGGGATACCAAAGAGGGCAGCCTGCATCTGACCTTCCGCCTGCTGGAGTACCGCTTAAGCGGCGATACTGCGGATACCTTAAGCCGCATCCTTTCCGAAAAGAGCCTTGAGACCGAGGATCTGAGAAAGGTAAATGCAGAG
>JAFWRC010000052.1 GCA_017508825.1 Lachnospiraceae bacterium | reverse complement strand
TCCGCGAGCGGCGTATTCGTGGCGAGAGAGATCGCGGAGAAAGAAAACGAATAAACCACTGTCAGAATTCAAAAAGACCGCCCGGCTGCAAAGTGGTGTGCTACCCGTCAAGAGGACAGTGAATAATTAAAAAGTTTTGTGCCGCCAGTCGAGCAATCGGCTGGCGGTATTCTTATGCCGCCGCATAGTAGTTTTCATGACATTCAACAGGAGTCATCAAGTGAAGGTTCCGCTGTATACGTTCCGTGTTGTAGTAGTGAATATAGAACTCTATAGTGTTGATTAGATCCACTTTTGAAGTAAAGCGCTTTCCGTAGTACATCTCACGCTTCAGGATGCCCCAGAACCCTTCCATCGGACCGTTATCGATACAATGGGCTACTCTGGACATGCTCTGCTTCATATGATGCTTTTTCAGCCTTGCAGAGAACTGCTTACTCGTGTACTGGAAACCTCTGTCACTGTGAAACAATGGATGTGCATCTGGCTCAAGAGCCACTGCTTCATCAAATGTGTTCATAACAAGCGGATTGTCATTGCGGTCACCGATCTTATAGGCTACGATCCGGCGATCATAGAGATCCAGAATGGCACTCAAGTATACTTTGTGGACTTCGATACCAATGTAATACTTGAACTCTGTCACATCGGTCAGCCACTTCTCGTTCGGTGCATCTGCATGGAAGTCACGATTCAGGTAGTTCCTGGCGATATGTGCAGGATCATCACTGTTTTTGGTGCAGCTCTTCGGCTTCCACTTGATCGTAGACTGAATGCGTTCTTTACGGCAGATCCTCAAGACACGCTTATCGTTCACTGTAATACTGTGCTTTTTATCCAATTCATCCCTGATTCGCCGGTAACCCATGTCCGGATGCTTTTCATGGATGCCTTTGATCTTCTCGGAAATCTCTTCATTGTATTTCTCACTGAAACTGACAGGATTCTTTAACCAGCGATAGTAGGCGCTGCGTGAAAGGTGCAGATACTCACAGAGCCTTTGCACGGGATAATGCTTTTCTTCAGTCAGTTCTTTGATCGCCTGGTATTTATACAGATGGCGAGTCAGAGATAGCGATCTTTCATCTCTAACTCTCTGACTTTTTTTAACAGGTCATTCTCCATCTGAAGGTCACGGTTCTTTCGTTCCAGTTCCGCGATCTTATCCCGAAGTTCTTCCTCCGGTGTCCTGGCAGGCTGTGTGCCTGCGCGTCTTCCTCGGCGGTCCTCCAGGCCGGCTGATCCCATTTTTTCGTAGCGCAATACCCAGTTGCGTACCTGCTGATACGAGCAGTTATACTTCAGTGCCACTGCACCATAATTCTTATCATTGGCAAGGCAATCCCTGACGATCTCAAGACGCTCTTCCGGCGTTGTATTTCTGGCTTTCCTCATGTAGCTGCCTCCTCCGCTTCCGCGTGATTTGATCTCTCCATGAGTATTATACACCTTTAGCCACTTTTTCAACTGTGTAGATGAACGTAAACCATAACGTTCGCTGATTTCCTGAAAGGAACCTTCCCCACCAAGATAGGCATTTACGGCGGCTTGTTTTATCTCCAATGGATAATGTCTGTAACTCTTTTGCTCAAGAAGACCGGCAGGGCCTTCATTACGGTATATAGAAACCCATTTTTGGAAACTGCTTGCTCCAGCATTTTCCAACCCCGCAAGGCGGCCTGCCTCACCAGCTCCTATTTCTCCTCTGAGAAACCTTTCTACCAGTTCCACTTTTATATGCGGAGCGACCTTGTTCTTTTTAGACATAAAGATACCCCCATGTAGGTTTTATATTTCAATGTCCTACTTGGGGGTAGCATATCAGATGAAGGACGGCAGGGCTTTTTTTGATCACTTCGATTCATTCTTCTGTCAGATAAGAAAGCGCAACGGCGGAGGTCAGCTCCACGGCTGTCTTCAGGGCATTCTCATCGATATCAAAGCAGGAATGATGATGAGCCAGCGTGGTCTCGGGGATCCCGGGATTGCCGGATCCGATATAGGCATAGCAGCCCGGAACCTGGTTGATGAATTCCGCCATATCATCTCCGCCCAGGGAAGGCTTCCGGGAGCGGATCACTTTATCCTTGCCGAAAAGACCGGCGGCGAGTTCGCCCGCTTCTGCCGTAATATCGGGATCGTTGATCAGGACGGAAGTGTAATCGGCCCATTCGATCCCGGCAGTCCCTCCGTAGATGGCAGCCGTTTCCTGTGCCAGGCGCTCCATCCTCTCTTTTGTCGCTTTTCTCAGTTCAGGATCCAGACTGCGGATTGTTCCTTCCATTTCCGCTTTCTCAGCGACGATATTATAGGCTGTACCGGCTTTTACGGTCCCGACGCCGATCAGAAGGTGATCCATCGGACTGCTCATCCGGGTCACCAGCGCCTGGATCCCCACCAGGATCTGAGCAGCGATATAGGCGGCGTCCACGCCGCGCTGCGGAACAGATACATGCGCACCGAGCCCCTGTACCGTGATGCGGAACCAGACGACACTGGCGTGGTTGGGACCGGGCGTCAGAGCAACGCTTCCGACCGGCAGAT
>JAFWRC010000051.1 GCA_017508825.1 Lachnospiraceae bacterium | reverse complement strand
TTTGGCAAATAAATAACGGGGGTTTTATGCAGAAATATCAGATCGGTGATTTCGTGATGTATAGTGTTTCCGGCGCTTGCGAGGTGGTTGAGATCGGCACGCTGGATTTTGCCGGCCCGGATAAACTTTATTATTCCCTCAAGCCGGTGTATGATGACAGAGATACACTGTATGTGGCGGTGAGTAATGAGGATAAGATCGCACGAAAGGTGATCGGAAAGAAGGCGGCCCAGGAGATCTTAGAGAAGATCAAAAAGAGCCAGCGCCACGGGGAACTGCCGAATAAAGAAACGTGTGATGCCATTATCCAGCAGGCGGACAGCATGGAGATCACGAATATCATCCGTCAGCTTCGGCATATCCGTTCGGAGAATAAAAAGAATCATAAGGGATTGAATATTGCGGATGCAAAACTGCTTACCTATGCGGAACGCATTATGATCAGCGAGCTGGCAACGGCGCTTGCGATCCCGATGGAAGAAGCATTTGAAAAGCTGAATCTGGCACTCGGATAAAGCGGCGAAAGGTTGATTTTTACGCATATTTCGTCTATAATTACAGGGAATGAGAGATCATTCCCTTTTTATTTTTTTATGGGAAACAGGAATAACACCTTCCCTTCGAAGCGAAGGCGAGGGAAAGAGACAGGGGGAACCATGGCGACAGAGAATACGCAGCAGTCCGAACAGGAACGTATGAGGGAACTGGTTGATCTTTTGCGCAGAGCTGCACAGGCATATTACGCAGAGGATATTGAGATCATGCCCAATGTGGAGTATGACCGGCTATACGATGAGTTGCAGGCACTGGAGGAAAAAACCGGCGTGGTACTTGCCGGAAGTCCGACGGTGAGCGTCGGTTATGAGGCGGTCGTTTCACTGCCGAAGGAGCGGCATGCATCTCCGATGCTGTCTTTGGGGAAGACAAAAAGCAGGGAAGAACTGGCTTCGTGGCTGGGAGACCATGACGGATTGCTGTCCTGGAAGGAAGACGGCCTGACTGTAGTATTAACCTATCGTAACGGTACAATGGAGAAATGCGTGACCAGAGGGAATGGTGAAGTAGGAGAGGTAGTAACACCGAATGCCCGTACCTTTGTGAATCTGCCCCATAAGATCGCATTTACCGGAGAACTGGTGGTGCGCGGGGAAGCAGTCATTACCTATTCTGATTTTGAAAAAGTCAATGCGCAGATCCCGGAGGAAGGCGCAAAATATAAGAATCCCAGAAATCTCTGCAGCGGCTCGGTACGTCAGCTTAACAGTGAGATCACGGCGAAACGTAACGTGCGTGTGATCATATTCCAGCTGGTAAGCGCGGAAGGCGCTGATTTTGATAATTCCATGGAGAAGCAGTTTGCTTTTTTGAAAGAGCAGGGCTTTGAGACGGTGGAATACGAGCGCGTAAATGCGCAGACGGTGGTGGATGCCATCGGACGTTTTGAAAAACGCATTGTGGACAATGACATCCCGTCGGATGGTCTGGTGCTGTCCTATGATGACCTGGCGTATGCGGCATCTCTCGGACGCACGGCGAAGTTTCCGCGTGGTGCCATCGCTTTTAAATGGGCGGATGAGATGGCGGAGACGGAACTGCTGGAGGTGGAATGGAATACTTCCCGTACGGGCCTGATCAATCCCGTAGCGGTCTTTGCGCCGGTAGAACTGGAGGGAACGACGGTATCGAGAGCCAGCGTGCATAATGTGAGCATCATTAAAGAGCTGGCGCTGGGGATCGGCGATAAGGTAAAAGTATATAAGGCAAATATGATCATCCCGCAGATCGCGGAAAATCTGACAAAATCAGGTACGCTGGAACTGCCGAAGGTATGCCCGGTATGCGGCGGTGAAACGATCATAAAGAAAGAGGCGGACAGTGAGGTGCTGTTCTGCAGCAATAAGGAATGTCCGGCGAAGCACTTAAAAGCTTTTGTGCATTTTGTGGAACGGGATGCGATGAATATCGAAGGGCTGTCGGAAGCAACGCTGGAGAAGCTTATCGGCGCAGGGCTCGTGCACCGTTTCCGGGATATCTATCATCTGAGCGAGCGACGGGATGAAGTACGCCATCTGGAAGGCTTTCATGAGCGGTCCACCGATAATCTGCTGGAAAGCATCGAAAAAAGCCGGAGTCTGCCGGTAGCCCGAATGCTTTACGCATTGGGCATTCCGGGAATCGGTCTGGCCAATGCGAAACTCATTGCAAAGCATTTTTCTTATGACCTGGAACAGATGAAGGCGGCAGAGATCTCTGAATTAAGCGAGATCGACAAAGTGGGTCCGGTGCTGGCAGAAGCATTTTACGGTTATATGCATGATGCGGAAAAACTGGAAGATATGAATGCGCTGGCAGAGGAACTGACCTTTACGGTACCGGAAGAGGCAAATACCGAGCAGACGCTTTCGGGTTCTGTCTTTGTGATCACCGGCGGCTTAAACCACTTTGAGAACCGGAATGAGCTGAAGGCCCTGATCGAAGCCAGGGGAGGAAAAGTGACCGGGAAGGTAACAGGAAAGACCCTGTGCCTGATCAATAATGATGCGGCGTCGCAGTCGACCAAGAACAAGGAAGCCAAGGCGCTGGGCGTGCGTATCGTGACGGAAGATGAATTCCTGGCGGAATTTATGCCGGAAGTATTATAGAGAATAGAGCGAAAGAAGGACAGAGATCATGCCAATCAAGGTACAGAGCGATCTCCCTGCTAAGGAGCAGCTCGAAAACGAAAATATATTTGTAATGGATGAAAGCCGGGCAATGCATCAGGACATAAGACCGCTGAAGGTCATCGTCCTGAATCTGATGCCCATCAAACAGGATACGGAGCTGCAGCTGTTGCGCGCGTTTTCCAATACGCCGCTGCAGATCGATGTGACCTTCCTGATGGTAAAGAGCCACATCTCACAGAACACTTCCGTAAATCATCTGAACCGGTTTTATGAGACATTTGACAGCGTGCGGGGGCACCGTTACGACGGGATGATCATTACCGGCGCACCGGTAGAGCAGATGCCTTTTGAAGAAGTGGATTACTGGGATGAACTGGTGGAGATCATGGAGTGGTCGAAAATACACGTGACTTCAACGCTGCATATCTGCTGGGGCGCACAGGCGGCGCTGTATTATCATTTCGGATTGCAGAAGACGCAGCTGCCGGAGAAACTCTTCGGCATCTACGAGCATGAGGTGAAACATCGCCGGACGCCTCTGGTGCGCGGTTTTGATGACTTCTTTTTTGCGCCGCATTCCAGACATACCACGGTGGACCGGGATGCAATGCATGCGACGGAGGGGCTAACGATCCTGGCGGAATCACCTGCGGCCGGAGTGCTGCTTTCAATCGCCAATGAAGGAAAGCAGATCTTTCTGATGGGGCATCCGGAATATGACCGCTATACGCTGGATGCGGAATACAAGCGGGATCTGTCAAAGAATCTGCCGATCCACATCCCGGTGAATTATTATCCGCAGGATGATCCGACACAGAAGCCGCGTCTGCAGTGGAGAGCGCATTGCAATATGCTGTACAGCAACTGGCTGAATTATTACGTATATCAGGTGACACCGTACGATCTGGGACAGTAATAGATGGTATCGCTCGCCTAGATCGCAAGGGATCCCTTACTGCTGCTTCGCAGCCCCTTGCCGGGGCGGCATCACGTTGCTTTGCAACGTGATATGCGCCACATACGTGGGTCCCCCCTTACGAATATCCTAAGGCATCCACCGGCTTCGCCGGTACCCCTTAGGATGAAACTTGCACAATACTTGCACTTAGTAGTTTATACTTTGAAGTAACAGTTAAACTACAGCAGAAAAGTGCCCGGTGAGGGCACGAAAGGAGTGCAATATGTTATTGACGGCTGAACAGGCGAATGCAACGGATATGACGATCGGGCTTGGCAAAGATCTGTTGGCGCAGCTGGCGAATATCAAATTTGAAGGCGTACTGCTCTGTGTGATCGGTATGCTGGTTGCAGGGTTTATCTGTCTGGAAGGATACGGTATCTATAAAGCGGCATTATCCGTGATCGGGTTTTGCGTCGGCTTTACGCATTCGCATAATATACTGGCCGGACTGAATCTGGGTGATGAAGGAATGCTGATGATCCAGGCGATCGCAGGTCTTGCTTGTGCAGCGCTGGCAGTCTTTTATGTACAGGTTGGTGTCGGGCTTGCCGTTTATCACTTTGTTCAGAATAATCTTGCATCGATCCTGGCAGCAGCTTTGGCGGAGAAGTTGTCGGTACCGCAGATCTTGTTCCCTGTATTTGCCGCATTGGTTGGCGTGGGAGCAGGTATCGCGTGCGGATTGCTCGCTATGAAAGCAACGCGTCCGGCGATCGTGATCGTGACGGCGGTCATAGGCGGCTTTGCGGCAGTGAATTTCTTTACACAGATGGCACCACAGTTTCCGGTGGATCTGCATTTTATACCGGGACCGGAGAACCCGCTTTGGGCGTTTGTAAAGGTCTTTCTTGCAGCAGCCGGGGTAGGAGTACAGGGGATCAAAGAGCCGAAATAATATGCCGGAACAGAATACTACGGAACAAGTGAATATTGATGCAGGATGGCTGCTGAAAGCAGCTGTCCTGCTTATTGTTTTTCTGTCGGTCATTTATGTCAGTCTGATGGGGAGTTTTGGCTGGAAGACGAATTATCGTGAAGATCTGGATCTGCTGCAGCTGAATGCATCCGCCTTCCGGACCGGTACGATAGAGATCAACCGGTATGGCGGGATACGCAAGATCTATGATATCCCGATCACAAAACTGTTGACGGAACGGGATGATCTGGGAATCTGGCTGGTGCATTCCTATGTCGAAGCCTATATCAACGGGGAACTGATCTACATCAGCCGGGAACCGCAGGCAGATCATATCGGTCACAGTCCCGGGTGTTATTGGGTCTTTTTACCGATCGACGGACACGATCAGGGAAAGACCCTGAGGCTGATCGTAACACCGGCCTATAAAGAGGTGAACGAACGGGAGCCGGTGATCTATACGGGACGAAGGGACGTGATCGCCGGAAACCGTCTGCTGGATGAAGCGGCGATCGTTTCGGTGGCATTGCTTTGTATCATTGGCGGGATTGTATTTCTTTTGCTTACCACTTCGATGATCCGCGGATCGCAGGAACAGAGCGTTGTGTTTTATCTGGGGCTGCTTCTTTTGTTTCTCGGCCTTTGGAAGATGGCGGATACGCCGGCGGTCTATGCGTTCATGATGCCGTTTAGCGGCTTCCTGACATACATAACACTGATCGTTCTGATGATGATCATTCCGGCTTTGGCGGCGTATATGTACCATCTGCTGCCGGAAGAGAGAGTATATTTCTGGGCGAACCGGATCTATCTGATGGTTGATGCATTGATCCTGCTTTTACAGATCATGGATATCCGGGATCTGCGGGAGAATCTGCTTACGGTACAGCTTGGTTTCCTGCTGTTTATCGTGGTAATGCTGGAGAAAAGCATCTACAGTCTGCGAAAAAAGATCAGTTGGCACAGGATCGCATTTATCCTGATCGGTGTGGGCGCCATTGCGGATCTGATGATCTATATATATGGATTCAATTCCTTCTATATGGGCATTACGCTTACAGCAACTCTCTTTTACGGTATCATGAACGGGGTGATGCTGCTGGTCAGGGCATATCGGCAAAAGGAAGAGATACAGCACAAGGATATTATGCTTCGCGAGAGCAATATGCGGCTGATGATGAGTCAGATCCGGCCGCATTTTATCTATAACACATTAAATGCAATCTATGTTTTGTGCGGGAAAGAACCGGAACGCGCCAGAAAGGCCATCTATGATTTTTCGAAATATCTGCGGGGAAATTTTGAACAGATGGATCGCACTGAGCCGGTACCGTTCAAAGAGGAACTGCAGCATGTGCGATTCTATATTTCTATTGAGCAGCTGCGTTTCCCGGATGCGCTGAATGTGGAATATGATATCAAAGAGGATGATTTTTCCATTCCGGCGCTGACGCTGCAGCCGCTTGTTGAGAATGCCGTACGCCATGGGATAAGGGCAACGAACCGGACGGGGAAGATCCGGATCAGCAGTTTTATGGAGAACGGAGAAGTTTATGTTGCGGTAGAAGATGATGGCGAAGGCTTTGACGTGGCAGAATGGGAGAAAAATATCCGGGAGAACGGTGGGGAAGATGAGACCGGCAGACGTCATGTAGGGCTGGCCAATGTGCGGGAACGTATCCGTAAGTACGGAGGCGATCTGATCATAGAGAGCAAAAAGGGCAGTGGTTCACAGATGATCCTGTGTATCCGGCAGCAGGAAGAAAGTGAAGGAAAAGGAGGAGATATGTGATGAAGGTACTGATCGTAGATGATGAGCAGATGGGGATTGACGGTCTTACAGAGTCGGTAACAGAGGCGCTTGGGAAGGAAATCGAGCTGCATACGTTTCTGGATCCGAAGGAAGCGCTGGCCAGCGTAGAAGAGTCGGCCAAAGCAGGCACTCCTTACGATATCGTCTTCCAGGATATTGAAATGCCGGGAATGAACGGACTGCAGCTGGCGGTTGGCATCAAAAAAGCCAGTCCGGACACCAATCTCGTGATGGTGACGGCATATCAGGAATATGCGCTGGATGCATGGAAACTGCACGTGAGCGATTATCTGCTGAAACCGGCTTCGGCAGAAGATGTAAGGAATGCACTGGCCAACCTGCGCAAACCGGTACAGGAAGCGGCGCCGGTCAAAGAAGAGAAACGCCTGCGTGCTATCTGCTTTGGCAGTTTTGAGGTGTTTGTCGGGGACCAGCCGGTGACCTTTCACCGGGGACGCAGCAAGGAACTGCTGGCGTATCTCATCGATCGCAGAGGGGCCGTTTGCTCTATGGCAGAGCTTTTGGGGATCCTGTTTGAGGATGACAATTCCAACTCGCGCAAATCCTGGCTCCGTACGCTGGTACAGGATCTGAAGCAGAGCATGGAGGCAGCCGGTGTGGGGGACGTGCTGATCAAGGGCTGGAACAGCCTTTCGGTAAACTGTGATAAGATCGATTGCGATTATTATAAACTGCTGGAAGGTAATCCGCTGGCTCTCAACGATTACAGCGGTGAATATATGTCACAGTATTCCTGGGCAGAAATGAGCCTCGGAAACCGCTATTAGAAGGGAAGGCTTGCACTTTTGTTGCACTTAAGATGCTATGATACTTTCAGAGAGTGCGAAAAGGTGTCTGAAGCTATGTCAAATTGACATGTTTTCGTAAATGTAGTATAAAATAGTAGTAAGATAATTGGGAAATACTAGCTATTTTGTACAAAAAAACGGTTCGTAAGGAGGAGCGCAGATGGCGGAAGATCAGGATAAGAAACTGGAAATGATACTGGTGGACCCGGAAGGGAGAGAGCATGTTTTTGAGCCTGTTCTGACGCTGGGCGTGCATGGGCAGGATTTCATCGTGTTGCAGCCAGCCGGAGAAGGCGGCGAGAGTGAGCTGCAGATCATGGGTTTCCACGCGGGAGATAATGATGAGATGATCCTGGATGATATCGAGGATGACGCGCTGTATTATGAGGTGGCACGCCAGGCGGAAGCCATCTTAAATGGCGAGATGGACACCGAGGAATACATCGTCGACAACGGCACGATCCCCGAGGAAGAGATGGCAGAGCTGCGCCGGGCACAGATCGAGGAAGATATGGAAGAAGCTGAGGATGAATACTGCTACGAGGACGAGCACGGCAATCTCTTCATCTACGGCGACGACGGCCGGGTGATCTACTTAAATGAGTACGGTGAACCAATAGAGGATTAAAAAACGGAGGACTATGAAAATGGCAGAACAGACAATCTACAAAACCGAGAAAAAGATCGATACCAGAACCGCGCCGAAGCTGTCGGCGGATCTGGAGGCTCTGGCAGCAGAAGGCAAATTTGACCTGGTGATCGATATGTCCGAGACCGGATATATCTCATCCGTCGGCCTGCGTGCGCTGCTGACCATGCAGAAAAAAGTCAATGCAAACGGCGGTATGATGATGATCCGCGGGGCGAATGAGCAGGTGCGTGAGATCTTTGACGTGACCGGTTTTTCCGGATTTCTGACTCTGGAAGATTAAAGAATGGCCGGAAAGAAAAAGCCGAAGGAACGGCGGAACAAAGAGAAAACGGAAGAAAAGACTAAAGAGCAGACTGCAAAAGAAGAGGGCAGCAGTGAAAGCTTAGAGCGCCTGAGCAGGGCCGCGGATGCGGTAACACGCATGGTTCAGCGGGAGAAACCGGTGAAGCCGCTGAAAAAGAAACCCGTAAAGGTGGTCAAACCGGCACCGAAGAAGGAATGGCCGACAGGCCCGCTGACAACGCAGCAGAAGATCTGGCTCTACGGAGGTCTTTTCCTGCGTGCGTTATGGCCGCTGTTTCTGTATGCACTGATGCCGTCTCTGTGTCTGACGCTGGGGTATCTGTTCGGCGGTTATCAGGAAGCCAAATATACCATTGAAGAATTCTTTTCCTATGGCGCGAATTTCTATACTACGGTGGGCACCTTTCTGACATTGTGGATCCTGCATAAGGGGGCAAAGCGCCGGGGAAGCACCATTTGGGAAGAGAGCACCCTCTTTTTCCGGGAGATGCGTCCGGAGCGGGCAATCGGTTTTTTTACCTTTGGCTTTGCCAGTGCTACGGCGGTATCGGCTCTGGTGACGCTGTTGCCGCGTTTTTTCCTGACGACGGCGTATACACAGGCAGCGAATAAGCTGTATCTGGGTGTGGATCTGATCTTTATGCTCGGTACCGTACTGTTTCTGGCACCGGTGGTGGAAGAGATCATCTTCCGCGGGCATATGCTCAATACCCTGCTGGAACACATACCGGAGAAAACGGCCGTGCTGATCAGCAGTATTATATTTGCACTGCTGCACGGCAGCTTCATCTGGATCCTGTACGCATTCCTGCTGGGGCAGATCCTGGCGAAGACCTCGATGAAAGAAGATAATATCGCCTATGGCGTGATCCTGCACATCGGTTTCAACGCGACATCTGTGGTCAATTATTTCATCACGGACGATCCGGTGAAAAAGGAATTGTTCTTCGGCAGTAAAGCGTTGATCGCGGTTTACGGTATATTGGGATTGGTAATATCGCTTTTTCTGGCAGCAGTCTATACAGGCCGGCTGGATCTGAAGCTGCTGTGGAGAAGAGTTGCAGGGAAATAACACGGCAGGGAATAGTTTTAGGAGGACATACGGATGGACTGGAAGGAATTCGGAAAAAAACTGGCGATCTGGGCGGGGGCCGGCCTGGTACTGGCGGTCATCATCGGTGCACTGGCAGCGATGGCACAGTGGCATTATATTGATGTTCCCGCAAATGCGCCTAGATCGATAACAGATCCGTTACTGGAAACGTGGCAGAACTATTTGGCCACATCAGAGGACGGGCAACAACAGTTGATCGATGAGATGGCGAATCGGGGGGAAGAAATCATCGGAGATGATTATCTTTCGGTGGCAAAGATTGTATTACCAACCTATCCCGGTGGTCTGAAGACAGATAAATTCTTTGATCTCCGTGTTATGGGCTGGGGAACTACCTATCTCTACGGCCTCATCCTGGAAGTGCTGTGCATCGTTCTGTACTTTGCGGTCGGCAGCGGCACACCGTTTAAGAACGGCGGCAAGATGCTGCGCTCCAAGGTGGAAGGCATCGAGGGCAATCTGGAGAATTCCCGCTTCTTAACGGATAAGGAACGCGATGACCTGTTCCCGCATAAGAAATACAGTGCTCTCGGTGAAGAAAAGAAGGACGGTGTGGCAGTATACGCCGTCTACAACCAGAAGAAAAAGGAAATGGATATCAACCTGATGTCACCCTGCCACGGTATCATTATCGGTGCTACCGGTTCCGGTAAGACGACCACCTTCGTAAACCCGCTGATCCAGATCCTGGGGCACGCGGCAGCCGGATCTTCTATGATCTGTACTGACCCGAAGGGTGAACTTTTCCAGATGCATTCCAAGATGCTCAAGGAGCATGGCTATAAATGTATGGTGCTGGATCTGCGTGATCCGTATTCTTCCTTCCGTTGGAATCCGCTGGGGGATATCTACGACCGTTATCAGGAATATTTAAAAGTCGGCGATGAGATCTACGAGAACACCTTCCCGATCGAAGAAGCGGAAGATCTGGAACTTGTAAACCCGGTAGAGACTTTTGGCGATGTGTGGTATGAGTATGAGGGCAAGGCATATTCCGACCGCAAGGCACTGATCGGTAAGATCCGCGTGGAGAAGCAGAAGATCTACGATGAAATGTATGAAGACTTAAATGACCTGATCTCCGTTATCTGTCCGATCGAATCCAAGGACGATCCCGTCTGGGAAAAAGGTGCCCGTTCCATCATCATGGCAACATGTCTGGCGATGTTGGAAGATTCTGCCAATCCGGAGCTGGAGATGACGAAGGAGAAGTTCTGCTTCTTTAATGTATCCAAGGCGATCATGAATTCCGAGAACGAGTTTGCTGCACTGAAGGATTACTTCAAGGGACGCGATAAGCTGTCCAAGGCGGTGGGCCTTTCCAGACAGGTGCTTTCCGCAGCGGATCAGACACTGTCCTCCTATATGTCCATCGCATTTGACAAGCTCTCGATGTTCAATGACGAAGGTCTGTGTGCGCTGACAGCAGCTACGGATATCGAGCCGTCTCAGTTTGCATTCGAGCCGACGGCACTGTTCCTTAAGATCCCCGATGAAAAGGATACCCGTCATGCACTGGCAGCCGTATTTATCCTGTGTATCTACAAGGCACTCATCAAGGTAGCATCCGGACGCGAGGATCTGTCCCTTCCGAGAAATGTCTATTTCATCCTCGATGAGTTTGGTAACATGCCGAAGATCGACAAGTTTGACAAGATGATCACCGTAGGCCGTTCCCGTAAGATCTGGTTCCATATGATCATCCAGTCCTTTGCACAGCTCAATAACGTATACGGCGAGACCGTAGCAGATATCGTAAAAGGTAACTGCGGTATCAAGATGTTCATCGGTTCCAACGATATCGGTACATGCGAAGAGTTCTCGAAGCTCTGCGGTAATATGACGGTGCGTTCCACCAGCGTATCCGGATCCACCGGCGATAAGGGCGAGCAGGTGAACTTCTCCAACCAGCTCACCAACCGTCCGCTCATTTATCCGTCCGAGCTGATGAAGCTGAACAACAAGTATTCCACGGGTAACTCGATCATCGTTACCTTTGGTAACCATCCGTTAAAGACACAGTTCACACCCAGCTACAAATGTCCGCTTTATGAGTTCGGCCAGATGGATATGACGGATGTGCGAAACAATGTATTCTACAGTGATGAAGTATTCTACGATCTGGATGAGAGAAACTATCTGATCCTGGATAACGGGGGAGGAGACGCGGACGACGCAGAAGCGGAGGGCTGACAGTGAAAAGTGCAACAGATCTGAAAAAACATTTGATATTCTTCGGGACGGCGGCACTGGCGGCCGGTCTGTGGTTTGCGCCGGTGGCGGAAGCGCAGGCGGCGGTCTATGAGACCGATGTGGTCGTAGATCTGACTCCGGATGGCGGAGGAGAGACTTCGGATCCGGACCAGCCGACAGAGCGCACGGTCAATGTGAATCTGACCGAGAACTATAATATGGACTTTGATCTGTATGAAGAAGGTTTCAACAACCGGTATTTCTTCTACAGCAATATCGGCAACGGCGGAATGACATCGGATGCCGTGGTACTGGATATCCCGTCCAATCTGCAATATACCATGGAGAAGGACGCGGTGCCGATCGTATACAACACCGGCACGGCGGTGCAGTCGCTCGGCGCATATGTGCTGACGATCACGGTGGACGAGACGGACGGTTTAAATGTGACACATTACATTGCCACGTTCCGCTTCCGTATCATGGAGGCGGCAGCACAGGTGACGGAGAATCCGACGACCACTACCGGAACCACGGACGGCACCACGGACGGCACCACGGATGTTTCCCTGGAGGGAACGGAGCTGGAAGGACGGCGCTATGAGGATCTGACGCCGGAAGAGCAGGCAGCACTGGAGACGGTATTCGGCAGCGGCGACGGCTCGGAAGAGGAACTCCTCAATCCGGACGGTACCATCAACCAGGAGATGCTCGATGCTCTGATGAACGAAAGCATGGAAGAGATGGGCGAGATCGGTGACATCTATGTTTCGGACGGGATCAGCGATGCAACGGGGATGGCTTCCGCATTGGATCCGGTGACCGGCTATTACAAGCACATCCTGCGCAGCGGACAGATCTTCTATACGGACGTACCGAACGGCTGTGTGACCAAGCTGGCGGTGTCGGTACATTCTGACGAGGGTGTGGATTTTATCGTGTATAAGGACGGTGTGCTTTACGAAGCGGAGGATAAGAGTCTCTTCGATGAGGCGGGCACTTATATGCTGATCCCCACTTCATCGGATGTGGTATTTCTGGATGCCTATCAGGAGGAGAAACCGGTCCTTTCCTTCCGTATCATGGATAATGCGGCCAACGACCTGTCACTGGTACGGGCGCCGGAAGGCTTCCGGATCCAGATGGTGTATAAGGATGACATTCCGGCAGTCACTGCGAAGAACTTAGGACCGCAGAGCGTGCTGTTGCGGGAGGACGGGGAATACCTGATCGAGTTTACCAACGGCGAATTCACGCTGGATATGCGGTATACCCTGGATCGTGTGAAGCCGCGCTTTTATGTGCAGACGCAGAAGAACCGGGCCGATATCGGCTATCTTTCGCAGGATGTTACCTCCACGATCGTGTATCTGAACGAGCAGCCCTATGAGACGGGGACTGATATCGTCTATGAGCTTACGGATACCGGTAAATACTGGTTTTATGTATTTGATGAGGCAGGCAATATGAGCGCGCAGGAGTTTTATGTGCGGTACGGTTTCAACAAGGGAGCCGCCATCGCCGTTCTTCTGCTCGTTGCGTTTATCGCCGGACTGTTTATCTATCTGCGGTATCTGAATACGCATGTGAAGGTAAGATAGCCGGAGTTTATGTTTAGGA
Organism: Lachnospiraceae bacterium; assembly: GCA_017508825.1. Taxonomy (GTDB): domain Bacteria; phylum Bacillota; class Clostridia; order Lachnospirales; family Lachnospiraceae; genus NK4A136. Next base: position 5,061 of record JAFWRC010000051.1, on the reverse strand, counting down.
GAGTACGGTATGGTACCTGTTAATCTGAGTTTTTTATCTATATTGCAGGATGTTTTGCGCTGGGTATTCGAGAATGTGCTGATGCCCGTCATCAAGGATGTGTTCAATATCCTGGTGACACTGATCGGCGAGCTGATCATCAATGCCTTAAGCGGTATCTTTTTGGAGATCTGGGTGATCCTTCTTAAGATCGTGGACTTCCTGGAGGATATCTTCTCGATCTTTTCGGGAATGACTTCCATCTCGCTCAGCACGGGTGAAATAAAGAACGGTGTCATGCAGTATGAGAGCTCAAATCAGGGCATCGTGCAGTACATCTTCGGGCTGGGCGGTGTGCAGAAGACCTTCCTTGCGGTGATGGCCATTTCGCTGGTGCTGTGTATGCTGACTACGATGATCTCGGTGATCCGTTCCATGGCGGATTCCCCCTTTGAAAACAAAAAGCCCATCAGCGCGGTACTGCAGACATCTCTGAAATGCTGCCTTACCTTTGCACTGCTGCAGTTTGCCTGTATCTTTGCCATACAGATGACCACGCAGGTGCTGCTGCAGATCAATCTGGCGGTGAATGCCAAAAACGACAAGTCCTCCATGGGGGATAAGCTCTTCTATATGCTGGCGAAGGATCATGCCAAGGGCGGTACGGATGTGGAGAAGTATACCAGCGGGGCGAAGTATGCCAATGTGAGCGATATCACTTCGCATTTTGACTATGTGCATTTCAACTGGGTCGTGATCGTTGTGGCAACGGTGTTCATTTTGGGCATCCTGCTGGCGACCATCATCGGCTCCGTGCAACGGCTTATGATGATCATCATCCTGTATATCGTGAGTCCCCTGTTCGTGGCGTATATGCCGCTGGATGAGGGCAAGAGTTTCGGGCAGTGGAGAGAGACCTTTGTAGCCTACCTGGTCAGCGCCTTTTCGCCCATCCTGAGTATGAAGCTTTTTATGATGTTCCTGCCTTTTATGATGGACGATGAGTTCAATATCCCCGGACTCGAAAAGACGGAAATGGTTTGTGTGAGGCTGCTGTTTATCATCGGCGGGGCACTGGCAATCTATACCAGCCGCAATCTGTTCCTGAAGGTGCTGAATCCTTCGCTGGCGGGACAGCTGGACGGAAACGGGGCACTTGGCTCCAGCATAGGCGGTATGGCTTTTGGCGGCGTGAACAAGATCATCTCAAAGATCGGCGCGTAAGGAGAACGGAAAGGAAGAGGAATGGAAACCGTATATCTGGGATTGTTTTCCAGCCTGTTTAAAAAAATATTTAACGCGATCCTGAAGCCGGTCATCGAGTTCATTGGCGGTCTGATCAACAAGGTGTTTACATGGATATTTGACAATATCTTAAAACCCCTGTTGGTGGATGTGCTGCTTCCGCTGTTTAAGTGGCTGATCGAGCTGATCTACGAGATCCTGGCCGGTGTGATCTACGGGATCTTTGCGGAACTGCTCAAGATCATCGATACGATACAAAAGATCTTTGACGTCTTTGCGGGCATCAAGCCGGTGACGTATGACGGCAAGAGTTACTATATGCTGGACCTGTTCTTTTCCAGGGATTTCGTACAGAAGGCGGTATGGATACTGATAGCCATTTCCTTTGCACTGATGATGGCTTTTGCTATCATTGCGGTGATGCGCAGCATGGCGGATCTGAGCGGTGAGATGAAAAATCCCGTCAGCAAGGTGCTTAGGCTGACATTCCAGTGCCTGTTAAAACTGGTCATGATCCCCTTCGTATGCATATTGCTGATCCGCCTGTCCGGCACCATACTGGTATCGGTCAATAACGGCATCAAGCAGGTGGCAGTTTCGGACGAAGGCGCATCCGAGACCACCATGGGCCGGATGATCTTCTGCATGGCATCGCTGGATGCAGCAAAGGATGAGACCAAAAATGTAAGCAAGAGTGATACGGCAGGTCTGCAGGACGAGCTGCGGAAGTATTACTATTTTTCTGATATTACCGGCACGAAGAAGTATTCTGAGCTGGGGCAGGTATCGAGCGATTTCAAGTTTGAGAAATTCAATTACGTGACCGGTTTCGGCGTGGGGCTCATCTTCCTGATGATCATGGGCGTCTGCATATTTAAATTTATCAACCGGATCTTTAATGTGATATTGTTGTATATCACTGCGCCGCTGTTTGTTTGCAGCATGCCGCTGGATGAGGGTAAGAATTACAACCAGTGGAAAGAAATGTTTGTCGGACAGCTCTTCTCAGGCTATGGTGCAGTCATTTCCATGCAGATCTATCTGATGGTGGCCCCCATGATGCTGAGCGGCAAGCTGAAGCTTATGAATACCACACCGGAAGGCGATATCGTGATCCGTATGGTATTTATCATCGGCGGTGCACTTGCCATCGAAAGTGCGGGCACGATGCTGACCGGACTCATCAGTTCAACGGCATCTTCCATGGAGAGTGCCCAGGCGCAGCAGGGCAAGGGGCTGATGGCCTCCGGTTATGCCCTGGCGAAAAACGTGGCAGGTGCGGCTAAACGTACCCTGCTCCCGAAGGGGGGCGGCGGAAAGGAAGATGGAAAGGAAGGTGGCGGCGCCGGCATGCCGGAACTGCCGGAAGAGGGCAAGGATGGCGGAAAAGGCGACGGAGGCAAGGAAGGCTCCTCCGGCGGCAGCAATAAGTTTGACGGCTCCAAGGGCTCGGGAGAAAAGGGCACGGGAGCGAAGTTTGAAGGAAAGAAGCAAGGCGGCGCCGGCAGCAACACCCAGACGAAGAGTGCAAAGAGCCTTGCGGAAAAGAGCGGCTTGGGCAAGAGCAGTGCTGCTGCGGAGAAGTCTGATCAGAAAGACGAAGCCGGCAAGGACACCGCAGGCAATAAGAGTGAGGCAGGCGGCAAGGCACCGGCAGGAAATAAGGGTGTGGAAGCTGCTGCAGCAATGAAGACCGGTGCGGGCAAGCCGGGGGCAAAGGCCGATCCCGGCGAGGCAGGAAACAAGGACGCAGCGGCTGGAAAGAACGGCGCAGCTGCGGCCAAGAAGGGCGGCGCAGGCAAGCCGGGTATGCCCGCCAAACCTGACACCGCAAGAAAAGCAGATGCGGAAGAGGAAGAAGAGGAACAGGAAGAGCAGGAAGACCAGCAGGCAGCAGTAGCCGGCGGCAAGAAGGGTGGAGCCTCCGGAGCCAAGAAGGGCGGCGCTGCGGCAGCGGCCGATGCAGGAAAGAAAGACGGCAAGAAGGATAAGAAGGAGAAGTTTAACAAGGCAGGCGTACGTGTTACCAGCAGTTTCCTGGGCGGTATGTTTGTTAAGGGCGTGGATAAAGACGGTAAATCCCGCTGGGGTCTGAACCTGGGCAGCAAGTTCAACTTTGGTCTGAAGAAGGACGGTTCCGTGGGCTGCAATGTATTTGGTATCGCAAGCTGGAAGACGGATGCGGAAGGCAACAAGACCAGAAGTATCCTGGGTGGCGCTGCAAAGTGGGGACAGGATGCGGAAGGCAACAAGAGCAGAAGCCTGCTGGGCGGAGCTGCGAAGTGGGGCGAGAATGCGGACGGCACAAAGACCAGAAGTCTGCTTGGCACCGCAAGCTGGAAAGTGGATAAGGACGGCAATACCACCAAGGTATCGATCCCGTTCATGCGCTTCAAATCCGTAGATGACGGCAAGGGCGGCAAGACCTTCAAACTTTCCAAGGTACAGCTGACCAAGGGCATGAAGTTTAAGCGGGCGATGTATTATGACAAAGAGACCGGCGCACTGAAGACGGAGATGTACTGCGCGGACTTCTCGCCTCTGGGCGTGAAGAAGGCCTTTGATCAGGAGACCGGTAAGGTGGAGACGATCCGCAGCCTGACGGGTGATAACTTTGCACGGACGAGAAATAAGGAGACCGGCAAGATCGAATATATCAAGACGCACAGCGACTTCCTGGGACGCACCAAGATCTACGACCGCGACAAGGCCGGCAATTATCATGTGGTGGCTACCAGAGGCTGGGTATCCTCCGAGGTATACTCACTGGATAAGGAGACCGGCGAGACCACACTGCTCAAGTCTCAGCTGAATAACGGCGGATTTTCACTGTATGATAACTTTGACGCACAGGAGAAGAGCGAGGAAGCAGCAAAGAACGGACCGGATGTACCGAAGCTGGATGCAGGGCCGGTCGGCATGCAGGAGAGCGACAAGAAGAACGGCAAGGAGAGTGATCAGAAGGAAGGCGGTAACGCAGCGAATATCGGCGCGAAGAAGGAGCCGGCGAAGAAAGAAACCAATGCGGCAGGAGCTAAGCAGTCCGGTAAGCAGGGGAAGGCAGCACAGTTCAGTGTATCCGCAGGCCCGTCGTTCAGCGCAGACAAAGACGGTGTCAAGCTGGAAGCACATACGATCAATATGCAGCCGGCAATTGATAATATGGAGGATATCGGTGAGTCTCTGAACAAACTGTTTAATGAAGAAACGGCAGGTACGGGCAGCGAGCAGACCGGAACAGAGGCAGCAGGAGCAGGCGCGCAGTTTACAATGCAGTCCGGCCCGTCACTGAGCGTAAACAAAGACGGTGTCAAGCCGGAAGCACATCCTGCACCGAAGGCAGATGCGACACAGGCAGGTTCGGCAAAGGGAAAAGCTCAACAGCCGGGAGATGCAAAGGCAGAAATGCCGAAGCCGGGAGCAGAACCGGTGGAAGCACCGCAGAACGGAATGCAGCAGCAGAATGTTGTGCAGATGGACGTACCGCAGGTAGAGATGCCGCAGGCAGGTATCGGTGGGATCGAGTCTCTGAACGTGGACGTACCGCAGGTGGAGGCACCGCAATTGAATGCAGCGCAGCCGGGATCAGAGATCCCGAAAGCAGAGCCGGGGGCACAGTTTACGATGCAGTCCGGTCCGACATTCAGCGGAAACAAAGACGGTATCAAAGCAGAGGCACACGCAGCACCAAAGGCCGGTACGGCATCGGTGAATGCTTCGCAGCCGGGAGCAGTCAAGGCAGAGGCACCGAAGACAGGCGCAGCGACGGCAGAAGCACCGCAGGCAGGAATGCAGTCCGGAACGGTACCGATGGAAGCACCGCAGAATGTTGTGCAG
>JAFWRC010000004.1 GCA_017508825.1 Lachnospiraceae bacterium | reverse complement strand
TTGTCCTACTTTAACGTTTGAACTTAACCCGGTGAAGGGCTGCAATGTTGGCTGCCTTTACTGCCTTGTGACAGACGGCGTTCATGAGCAGACCTTGATCGCTCACAACAATTACCATCTCTATGTTCGCAAGCTGCTTCGTGAAATGAACGGAACGCCTACAAAAGAGGTTACCGAGGAGGATATTAAACGTAAGGATCAGCTTCTCAGAGAACTGGCGGAAGCTATCGAGAAAGCTCCGGAGAAGAAAAAAGAGATTGAGAACCAAATTACGGAGCTTAGCAAAGGAAAGAACTGGAACCACTATTATTATTTTTCACCGAAAACCGAAGCGCTGCAGGAGCCTACGCTCTACACGGGCATTGCGCATCGCATTTTGAAGGAATTTATCCGACATTATGAAGAATTTCCTGATTCGAATGCACGGCTTTTCATTGCATCCAAAGCCGGTGCAAAGCATCTTTTATATGAGTATGAGGGAGAGGCTATCCTTGATCTGATGAAACAGCTCAAAGGCAAGATGCAGTATAATGTCAGTGTTTCCATCATGCCGAAGGAATTCAGGGACATTCTTGAGCCCTATGCAGCTCCTATTGAGGAACGTATCGCTTCCGTGAAGCTTTGTCAGGAAAATGGCATTCAGGCAAATTCGGCGCTTGTACAGCCGATTTTCACGCCTTATCTTACGGAAGAGCGTATTCGGGAATTCTTTGGGATGCTTCACGATGCAGGAATTATTAATTACAAGCCGGAGTTTTTGACGGCCTGCATGGAGAACCTGGCAATGCTGGGACAGCTCCTTGGTCATTTCGATAAGGATTTGGAGCGAAAGCTGTATCTTGATTATGTTATGCCGTCCAACGCCGATCACCGCAAGCAGCGTGGACGTACTGCACCTGATCGTGCCCTCAGCATTGATAACATTCAGAAGATGATGAAAATCACCGATGAACTCGGAATGACGATCAGTATTTGCTATTGGGTTCGTAAGCAACTGAGGATTCCGGCAAATATGATCCAGCTTATCAACAAGAATGGTTTCCAGTGCCTGGGTTATCAGTCAAAATTATTCTCAGCGGAGAAGGAATTACCTGGTCCATGTTAGAATGTGAGCTTGGTTGAAAGGAATTGTGATAGAATGAAAGGGTATTACAGCACGGAATTTGATAAATTGCATGGGGAATCGGCACCATACTATCTGAGATGGTATCATGCAAAGCCGATGGCGTTAACGAGTGAGCGTAGAAACGAGCTGAAAGAGCTGCACCGTATTATGTATAAGTGTATCTCTTTTATGGCAGAGCATTACATACAATTCGTGCCTAAATATATGCCCCTTTCCGATGCAGAGATGGAATTGCTTGCGCTGCAGGCCCGGTATCCTTACCGGGCCGGCGCATATCGCCCCGATTACATCATTGCGGAGGATGGACATTTACTTCTCTGTGAGATCACCAGCAGATTTTTTGCACACGGGATATTCTCGTCATTTTATGCGGAGTGCGCCGCAAAGCGTTTTATGGAACAGTTCCCAAATAAGACAGTCGATTCTGAATTTGAGGATATGCTTCGATACATGGCGGAGCATACCACGGAAAAGGAAACGATCAGTATACTGAAAAGCTCGGACAAGACCGGCGAGATTAAACTTTATGTTCCCTTTTATCAGCAGTTTGGGAAGAAAGTTTCGGTATTTGAGGCGCAGGAAGTCGAACAAAAGCGCAGCCAGTGGACCGGAGGAGGTGTAATCAGCGCATTGAATCAGATGGATCTTATGTCCTTTTCCAGGGATACGGTCAAGGCCATGATCGATGCCGGGATGATCAACGATCTGCGAACAATCCTGATCGTACATGACAAACGTTTCATGCACCTTTGGTTTGAGGATGACTTTACCGATAAATGCCTGACTGCGGCAGAAACAGATTTTTTGCGTGCACATACCATCCCTACCTATCTGTATGGTTCCAGTGAGGAGATTTGGGAAGACGCACGCAGGAACAAAGATGGTTACATTTTGAAGCATCATCGACTTGGAAAGAGTGAAAAGGTATATGGAGGTCCCATAACGGATCAGGCGGTCTGGGAAAGCCTTTGGAAAAACGGTGATATACAGAACATGATCCTACAGCCGTTCATCCGCCAGCGGACATTTCCGACAATTTGGGAGGGAAAGAGATTTGAGGACTATATATGCGGTATGATGCTTTGCGTCGATGATCGTTATTTCGAGTCAGGAATGTTTCGTGCATCCAGCCTGCCCGTGACCAATATCGGGGATGACCGCAAGATTTGCCCGCTTTATACAGACGATGAGGAACTGCTTAAAATGTGTGATGTTTTGTAGTTGGAAGAATTAAGACGGCTCTTGCGGATATTGACATAATCTGTGAAATCATTCGTTCAAGCGGAAAGAGAGGAAATCATGTCGGAACATAGTGAAATTGCAATGGAAAGTGTTCCCGTGCAAGCCTTAAAGCTGAGAGATTCCAACCTGGAACTTTTCCGAATTATAGCGATGCTGCTGATCATCGCTCACCATTTTGTTGTCAATTCAGGACTGATGGCGGCAGAGGGACCGATTTATAAAGATCCGTTTTCCTGGAGGTCCTTGTTTTTAATGGTGTTCGGCGCGTGGGGGAAAATCGGCATCAACTGCTTTGTGATGATAACTGGCTATTTCATGTGTACTTCAAATATTAACGCGAAGAAATTTATGAAGTTGCTTTTTGAGGCAATGTTTTATAGGCTTATTATCTATTTGATATTTTGGATTACAGGTTATGAGGCTTTTACTGTCACTGGGTTTCTGAGAGTGATGATCCCCATCAGAAACATATCCAATGATTTTCTGAATGCATTCCTGCTGTTTTATCTGCTGATACCATTCCTGAATATACTTGTTCAGCATTTGAGAGAGAAACAGCATGTTTTTCTGATTTTGTGGTGTGGCTTTACATATATTTTTCTTGGAACGGTTCCTGGTTTTTCGGTGAGGATGAATTATGTGTCATGGTTTTGTGTTTTGTTTGTGATTGCTTCCTACATCCGCTTGTATCCTAAAAAAGAATATCAGAATCACAAAATTTGGGTTCGGCTGACAATTGTTTCTGTGTTGTTGTGTGTTATTTCTGTGATTGCCTGTGCCTGGTTGAGTGCGAAAACGAACCGCATGTTAGCATTTCGTTTTGTCAGTGATTCCAACACCTTCCTGGCTGTTGTGACCGGAGTGTGCTTATTCATGCTTTTTAAAAATTTTAAAAATTTGAACATCGGATACGGTAAGTTCATCAATATGGTAGCCTCTTCAACCTTTGGCGTATTGTTGATTCACGCAAACAGTGATACCATGCGTCGGTGGCTATGGGAGGATGTGATTGATGCGGTAGGTCATTACAATGCTCCGCTCATGCCGCTTTATGCTGTCGGCTGCGTTGCAGCCATCTATGTCGTTTGTATGCTCATTGACCAGCTTCGCATCAAACTGATCGAAAAACCGTTCTTTAATCTTTGGGACAGACACTGGGATGATTTTTTGGCATGGTATAAAAAGCTTGAAACAAAAGTATTTGCAAAAATGAAAGTGCAGGAGTAGTTCTCCTGCCTATAAATCGATAGAAAGGATAAGTGTGAACCATCATTTCTAATGGCTATACACTTATAAGAGGTCTTTAGTCAATGATAATAGCGGCAAACCAACCCTATTTCCTGCCATATATCTCCTATTGGCAGTTGATAAATGCGGCAGATGTGTTCTATATTGGCGATAACTATGCCTATATAAAACGCGGATGGATCAACCGGAACAGGATACTGTTTCGTGGAGCGCCGGAGCTCTTTGGAATAGAAGTTGCTCATGCGAGTTCCTTTCGCATGATCAATGAGCTGAATGTAGCGAAAATTGACAAGCGGAAAAAAATGAATAAGCTTAATGAAGCGTACCATAAAGCACCGTATTATGAAATCGGAGCGCAGCTTATGGAGAAAATACTGGATTGTCCGGAGGAAAAACTGGTGGAATTCCTGATCTCATCCATTAAGACTATTTGTGGCTATCTTGAGATCAAGACTCCGATACGGAAAATGTCTGAGCTCGAAGGAAATGATAGTTTTAAGCGTGAGGAACGGATATATGACATGTGCCACAGGCTGGGTGCAGATGTGTACATCAATCCGATCGGAGGAAAGGAACTATATGACGGCGTTGAATTTGAAAAGCAGGGCATAAAGCTGCGATTTATCAATACGGATGAAATTGTTTATAAACAATTTGGGGATTCCTTTGTGGAGAAGCTTTCTATTATAGATGTGATCATGTTTAACTCCAGGGATGAGATCAGGGATATGTTAGACAAGTATACGCTCATATCATAGGCGAAGGGACGGAGATGCAGTCATGCGTAATGAAGCGCTAAAGGGTAAAAGACTCGCTGTGTTTGGGGCAAACAATGTTATTGCAGAGGTTACAAGATTTGCCAAGGAAAATGAAATTGTTCTGATATCAGTGGGCAACATACCGGAAAGTGCCATGCACAAGGTTTCCCAGGAACAGTATTATGTTGACTGTACGGATGAGGCTGCCATAAAGCAGTTGTTTGCTGAAAAGCATATTGACGGATTGCTGTCCTGTTCAAGCGAAGCTGTCATTCGACAATCCGTGGGCTTTATCGAACGCTTGGACATTAGATACTTTGCCACTGCCCATCAATGGGATATTCTGATGAACAAGCAGAAGTTCAAGGAGTACGCAAGTCACTTTGGTATCAAGAAAATCCCGGATTATGATCCTATATCGGTAGATGTAGATTTTCCTGTGATTGTTAAACCAGTCGATAACGGCGGATCATTTGGTATTAGGGTTTGCAATACTCATCAGGAACTCAGGGAAGCAGTAGAATACGCAAGGGAAAACTCTCTCTCCGGTAATGTAATCTGCGAAAAATTCATAGATGGGGACTATTTTCAGTTTGAAATCTGGCGGCAAAACGGCAAATCGTATTTCCCTTACACAAAGGAACGTCTTTTTTATGCCGCGGTCGGGGATTTCCCGCAGCAGCCGTTTGCCGATATTTACCCGTCCACTTCTGATGATTTGATCATGCGCGAGCTGTATGCCCCTATGTCAGAGATCTTCGACTCCCTTGGGGTGGATAACGGTTCCTGTATGTTCCAAGGGCTGATTTGGAACGGTTACCCGTATATCATGGATACGGCCTTCCGGCTCAGTGGGGGCATGGATTTCAGAGTAGTGGAAAAGGATAAGGGCGTTGATCTTGTAGCAAGCCATATGGAGTACGCCCTTACGGGTAAATTCGGTGGTGATTTTTCTGCGTTAAGCAGGCCGTTGAATATGTCTTACGCGACTTTGTGCATCGGATTGAAAAACGGGAAAATCGGTAAGATCATCGGACTTGACAAGGTTTCGCGTAAGCCATATGTGTATAGCTTGTTCACCTATTACGCAGAAGGCGATGAAATGAAGCATTCAGGGTTATTTCTTCAGGTGCTGAGCAGGGTCTTTATTTACGGAAAGGATATTTTTGAAGTAAAATGCCACATTGCTGAGATCATACAGATGATAGAAGTATATGATGAAAAAGGGGAACCGATGCTTCGTGATTACCCCGTGATTCCATAGGTTCGTTTTTGGGGGGTGTTCTGCTTCGGTATTTTAATCTGATAGGGGCACACCCATCAAGTATGATAGGCGAGAATCCAAACGGGATACTGAATAATTTGATGCCATATATTACCCAAGTCGCCGCAGGCAAGTTGGAGAGTCTTGATATTTACGGCGACGATTTTGATACTCCGGATGGGATTGGCGTTCGGGATTATATCCATGTTGTTGACCTTACTCACGGACATATAGCGGCGCTTAGAGCAATAGAAATGGAATGTGGCGTTGCTATCTATAATCTTGGAACTGACAGATGATATTATTTTTGACCATAGCATTCATATTGATTCTTACAGCTGCATTTTTAATGTGGTTTTTTATCTTTGGAAGAAAAGCGGTACAAAAAGAGGAGCTTGCCTCTTTGATACAAAAAAGCGTGCATATTCTTTCGGCTGTTTTTTGTGTCCTGTTAAGTGTACTCATCGGTTACGAAATCCATAAGGCACTTTCGTTTTTGGAAATTTTCGGCAATGCGGAATTGCTGCATGCTTTGTTTTATCCGGTCAGCGCATTGGCAGTTGTTTTTCTGATGATCCCGTTTGCAGTGGTCTGCGCGAAAAGAGAACCGGTGATTCCGGGGATCTCTGCGATATTTTTATCTTTCCTGGTAGTTCTGCTTTTGGACCTGCTGTGCTACTGTGTGATCCGTGAACATGATACGATCTCTGCACCGCTTTGCTATCTGGTATCGGCGCTGCTTTCCGGTATGGTAGTTTATTATACGCCGCGATGGTCCAATGACCGATATCAGGCAGAATTGAAAAAGATTGACGGCATGCTTGCGGATGCGCGGAATGCACATTATGAAGCAATCAAAAAAAGCAGTATGGAAACCAGACGCAGCCGGCATGATATGAAGAATCATCTGATCGCAATGAAGGAACTGGCGATGCAGGAACGCAAAGAAGAACTGGTCGCGTACATCGACAATATTGCGGAACAGATCGAAGCAGCAGCCCCACCTTATCGCAGCGGGAATGATATTGCGGATGTGATCATTGCAGACAAGCATGCGAAAGCGGAAAAGCGAGGACTGGAGCTTTGTATTTCCGGTAATCTCGCAGGCCTGGATATCGAGACAGCGGATCTGGTCACGATTCTTTCTAACATACTGGATAATGCGATCGAAGCGGTAAGCCGGCTGTATGGAAAAGATCTTCCGGCAGAGGATAAAAAGATCCATCTGGAGTTTAAAAAGAGCGCGAATTTTCTTATGATCGTGCAAAAGAATAAGAGCATGACAAAACTGGTACCCGGAAAGATCGTATCCTCTAAAAATTCACCGGATCACGGTTTCGGGATCAGCAATATCAAAAGGGCTGTAAAGAAATATGGCGGTGAGTATCATTTGAATTGCACGGAAGCGGAAGGACTGTTCCTGGTGGAAACCGAGATCATGCTGCCGCTGAAAGAATGATCATAACAGACAACTTACGATAACGGAGGTGTATATGAAAAGAATCTTATGTTTTGGAGATTCTCTGACATGGGGATATGATCCGGATCACAGGGTACGATTTAATGAAGAAATACGATGGACGCAGGTGCTGCAGAAACATCTGGGAGAAGGGTATACTGTGATCGAAGAGGGACAGAACGGCCGGACGATCGCAACGGAAGATCCGGCAGAAGGTGAGAAAAACGGATTGAAGTATATCGGCCCGTGTATGGAATCCCAGGTACCATTTGATCTGTTGATCATTATGCTCGGTTCGAATGACTGCAAGCGGAAGTTTTCCTATTCCGCTATGGATATCGCCGGGGAAATGCAGATCATGCTGGAAAAGGTGCAGTCCTATAATCGTTTTCGATGTAAGGATGCATTTAAAGTATTGCTGATCTCACCACCATATATCTCGGAAGCAATCCGGGATTCGTGGCTGGGAGACAGTTTTGGTTACGAAAACGCTGTAAAGGTTTCAAAAGAGTTAGCCGGATGGTATAAGACGCTGGCGGATATGTATGACTGTGAATATCTGGATGCGGCGCAATATGTTCATGCGAGCGACGCAGATGGCGTGCACCTGGACGCGGAAAATCAGAAAAAACTGGGGGATGTGATCGCACAGCGCGTCAGTCAATGGATATAAGTATAATTAAGAAATGTGGGGCAAATAGTGTATAGAATAAGCGACGATATTTATAATGCTATAACAGGAACAATAACAATTCAGGAAGTTTCTTGTGATAGGTGTAATATGATTTTGGAAATACAGGAAAATAAAAACGATAGTACGGAAAAGCAGAGATAAAGTAAACGGGAGTTTTCTGATGTATGAAAAAGATCATGATCGTTGATGATGACCAGCATATTAACGAAATGCTGAGGGAAAGACTAACGGAAGAAGGGTATGAGGTGACCGCGGCGTATTCAGGAACCGAAGCGCAGATGTTCTTATCCGGCCACAAACCCGATCTGATCCTGTTGGATCTGATGCTGCCCGGGTTGAGCGGGGAAGAACTGATGATGCAGATCAAGGGAGTACCCGTGATCGTTCTGAGTGCCAAGGCAGATATTGCGGATAAAGTGGGGCTCCTGCGCGGAGGCGCGGCAGATTATATGACCAAGCCCTTTGCTATGGAGGAACTGCTGGCGCGTATCGATGTGCAGCTTCGAAAGGCGGAGGCGGCTGCGGATGGAAATGTGCTGCGCTTTCAGGAAATCTCATTGGATACGGATACTCATACGGTTGTTTGCGACGGCAACGAGATACGCCTGACCAGAACAGAATATGCCATTTTAAAACTGCTGATGCAAAAGCCGGGACAGGTAGTGGCAAAGCTTACAATTCTGGAAAGCATCAGTGAAGATACACCGGATTGTACGGAGGATTCGCTCAAGATCCATATCCACAATCTGCGGCGTAAGCTGAAGGCGGCTGTGGGAAAAGAGTATATTTCCGCGGTATGGGGGATCGGTTTTATGCTGACGGAAGCATCATAATATCTTAACCAATTCTTAACGGTTTTCTTAACCGTTTTCTTAATGCTTGTGTGCTATTCTGTTTTCAGAGAGGAAGGTGAGATATTTTGGAATACATTCTGAAAACAAACAGCCTGGAAAAAAGATACCGGGATTTCACAGCGCTTAAAGGGCTTACGATGAGTGTTCCCAAAGGCGCGATCTACGGTTTTGTCGGGAAAAACGGCGCCGGAAAAACAACACTGATCCGGCTGATCTGCGGATTGCAGAAGGAGAGCGCCGGAGAGTATGAATTGTTCGGTGTGAAAAATACGGATCGGGAGATCTGTCGCGCCAGACGCAGGATGGGAGCCATCGTAGAAACTCCGTCGATCTATCTGGATATGACGGCAGAGGAAAATCTGAAACAGCAGTATGATGTGCTGGGCAAACCGGCTTATGATGGCATCAACGAAATACTGGCTCTTGTGGGACTAAAGGACACCGGCAGGAAAAAAGCAAAGAACTTCTCGCTGGGGATGCGCCAGCGGCTTGGCATAGCCGTTGCGCTTTGCGGTGATCCGGATTTTCTGGTACTGGATGAGCCGGTCAACGGACTGGATCCCCAGGGCATTATCGAGATCCGTGAACTGATCCTGAAGCTGAACCGCGAGCGTAAGATCACGGTCCTGATCTCATCACACATCCTGGATGAACTTTCCAAACTGGCCACCCATTACGGATTTATCGATCAGGGGCGTATCGTGCGGGAGATGAGCGCTGAAGAGTTGGAGCAGGCCTGCCGTAAGTGCATCCGGCTCACGGTGACGGATATGAAAGCGTTGTCGATGGTGCTGGATGCGAAGGGAACGGAATATCAGATCCTGGATGATCATAACGCGGATGTTTATGCAAAGCCTGTATTGTCGCAGATCGTGCGGGAACTGGATGCATACGGCTGTGATCTGATCACGGCAAGTGAACGGGATGAGAGTCTGGAAAGCTACTACATTTCTCTGGTGGGAGGTGGCAGCCATGAATAAACTCATCCGTGCAGGGATCAAAAGATTGTTCCGGATCAGGATCTTATATATCTGCCTGGCAGTGTTGTTCTTTGTCGGTGGCTTTGATATGATCAAAGAATGCCTGTTTCCGGAGCCGGGACGGAGTCTTCCGGAGCCGGACGCTTACCTCTTGTCCGGTTTTATTACAATGGTGCTGCTGGCGGCAGTATTGATCGGGTCATTCCTGGGTTCGGAGCATCAATTCGGTACTTTAAGAAACAAAATTGCGACAGGGCACGACAAACGCAGCATCTATGGAAGCAGTTTTGTCGTGTGTTATACAGCCGTAATGATCATGTATGTGTTTGTGTGGCTGACCACCACGGTTCTGGGTAAACTGTTGCTGGGTGGGTATACAAAGAGTACAAAGGAACTGATTGTTCTGCTGGTGATCTCCTTTCTCGGATTTACCTTGCTAACCGCGCTGTTTGTTCTGATCGGACTGTGCGTGCAAAGTAAGAGTGGCGGGTGTGTAGCTGCACTGCTTGCAGCGTTTGGGATCCTCATCTGCGGAGTGATGACGGTACAGTTGCTGTCTGTGCCGGAATATCTGGCCGCAGAAATGATACCGGCGCAGGCATTATCGGAATATGAACAGGTGCCGGAAGATCCTGCGTTTGTATATAATCCGGATTATGTCGGCGGCAGCCGGCGGAAGGGGTATGAGATCCTTCATAAGTTATGCCCGGTTTCGCAGATGCTGTCGGCGTCTGAAGAGATCGATGCGGAAAGCGCATTTCTGCAGGCAGCGGAGTCTGTAGTACTGTTTGCGGCGGGAATGCTTATTTTCAAAAAGCGTGACTTAAAGTAGTAAACGAGGAGTGTAGGGTATGGTTTATGTTTTTACCGGCATATTGTTGCTGAGCGTCGCGGCTCTGTGTATAAAGATCATTCTGCTTAAAAGGTCGGTACGGGAGATCGCGGATGCGTTTGTCGAAAAGACAAAAACCGATACCAATACGCTCATCGATGTGTCCGTGGGAGATAAAGATACCCGGTACCTGGCCGGACAGTTAAATACGGGACTGCAGACACTGCGAAAAGAGCATCTGCAGTATCATCAGGGGAATGCGGAATTAAAGACGGCCATCACGAACATATCCCACGATCTGCGGACGCCTCTGACGGCAATCTGCGGATATCTGGATATGCTGGAAAAAACGGAGGGGAAAGAAAAACAGGATCGTTACATCGCGATCATGAAAGAACGGGCCGGAATGATGAAGCAGCTGACGGAGGAGTTGTTTAAGTATTCCGTGATCCTGTCGGAGGAAGAAGAACTTCCCACGGAGACGGTGTATATCAACCAGTTGCTTGCAGAATGCATTGGTGGATTTTATCCGGTGCTGAGTGAGAAAGGGATCACACCGGAGATCCGTCTGACGGAGCACAGGATCGAACGCAGTGTCAACAAAGCGGCGCTGACGAGAGTGTTTACCAATCTTTTAAATAATGCCGCAAAATACAGTGACGGAGATCTTACCGTGATCTTAAACGACAGCGGAGAAATCACATTTACGAATCATGCAAAAGGGTTGTCTGCCGTAGAGGTGGAGCAACTCTTTGATCGTTTCTATACGGTTGAGGCGGCGCATCATTCTACAGGGCTGGGACTTTCCATCGTGCGAACATTAATGGAGCGGATGCAT
>JAFWRC010000050.1 GCA_017508825.1 Lachnospiraceae bacterium | reverse complement strand
TTTTTCTTTTCTTCAAAACTTCCCTTCGCACATGCATCGTACAGTTCATCTTCAAACAGATACATCAGATCCGTATAATCGATCCCCGTTACTTTCGAAAGATCTCTTAACAGCTTTCTGCAATATTCAAATTCCGTCTCCCACAGGTACTGTGTTGCTTCACGGATGTAATGATAATGTCTTAAACCTTTGACACGATGCGCAAAGTCCTTATACTTTTTCTCCGGTACGCTATCATGCACTTTCTTCATCAGTTTCTTAAAATGCGCTACGCTCTCTTCCATGGAAGCCACAGATTCTCCTCCATCCTTCAGCATCGGCCGCAGTGTATTTAAGAACCGATCAGGATTTTCTCTCCAGGTCTCCGCTACGAAGCAATAACAGTTAAAATCCGATTTGCTTCCGTACTGATCAATAAAGGCATGCAGTTTTTCACTAAGACTGGGATATTCCTCACAGATCTGGCGATACTTCTTTTGCATCACGCATTCCGTCATCGCTGCATCTTTACTGATATAACTGCACAGCTCCTTCATTGCCCGGTTCAGATCCGCTGTCACATAATGCAATCCTTCAAGAATATCATAAGCATTCCGTTCCGGATCAACTTTTTTTAACACCCCGGTTACCTTTTTGCTCTCCAATGCATTCGGAAACAATGCATAAAGAAAGCGGTCATAGGATGTCCTGCCGATCAGATCATGCATACGTTTTAATGCTGCCCCGATCTCTTTGGCATCCGAATAGGATTTCTTACTCTCTTTCTCATACTCCCTACGGCATTTTTCCAGGGACTCGTCCGCGCATTTGATATTATTCTCAATGTTTCCTACTTTTTTCAGCATTTTCGGAATAGCAAAGATATTCTTGTTCAGCTTCATCTTACCGGTTGCCAGATAAGACACGCCGTCTTGATCGATCGGATTCATCCCGCCCGGAAAGGTTATCCCGATCTCCGTAAACAATATATTCTTCTGTTCTCCGATAAATCCTCCAAAATCGTGATCCAGCGGATAATAGGGTGTGGGATTCTTCTCCATATTGAACAGTACCGCTTCGCGCATCGATCCTTTTGCCGGTTCTACTTTCGGATAACCCGCAAAATCTGCTTCTGTAAAGACCCTTTTCTCTTTTTTTGCCAGGGTCGTTATGCTTCTCGCCTGCAGGATATAAATCTTTCCGTCTTTTACTGCCCATTCGATATCCATCGGATGTCCGTAGTGTTTCTCAATACGGATGCCTTCTTTTACCAGTGCGGCCACCATTTCCGCATCCAGTACTTTCAGCTTTCTCCGCTCTTCCGAAACCGCCACTTTAACGGTCCCCTTATCTCCGGCTTTATACAGGATCTCTTCTTCTTTGGTACCGATGAATTCACGGATCAGCTTACCGTCACGGTCGCAGATATACTCATCCGGACTCACGATACCGGAAACTACTGCTTCACCAAGACCATAAGATGCATTGATATGAACGTTCTTCGCATCACCTGCCGGATCTGCCGTAAACATGACACCGGCCGCTTCACTTTCGATCATCTGCTGGATCACAACCGCCAGCGCCACATGTCCCTTATCATAACCTGCATTCTTCCGATAACTCAGTGCACGGTCTCCCCATAAGGATGCGTAACACATCTTTACTTTCTCCAGCAGATCCTCTGTGCCGATCACATTCAGATACGTCTCCTGCTGCCCTGCAAAACTGGCATCATCCAGATCTTCAGCTGTTGCGGAGGAACGTACTGCAACTCTGGCATCCCCATCTCCCATGGATGTATAGAACTCTTCCAATTCTTTTCGGATCTCATCGGGAATCTCACCCTTAAGGATTGTTTCTCTTAAATCCTTTGCATTTTCGTAAGATCCGGTATCGATCCCATTTGCCGACATATATGCATCATAAGCCTCTGCCAGTAATACTCCTCCCTTCGGAATGGGAATACCTGCGGATGTCATCTCTCCAAGATTTGCACCTTTACCGCCGGCCGATGCGATATTGTCTTTGCGGATTTCTTCGAATGACTGAATATACTTTTTCATGTTATGCCTCCTGTATATTGGAATTAATATGGGAAGGTGTATTTATATATATACGCCATGCCCGTATCCCGATCACCAGCGAAAAACAAAGTGCTATTGCACTTGCTGCGGGGCGACACCAGATCAGACCGTTCACCCCGAACAGTTTCGGAAGGATAAGAACTGACGGGATCAGAAACATTCCGTTTTCCGATATCGTTACCATCGTTGCTTCAAAGAATCTGCCGATATTCTGCAGAAACATACCACAGAGTACATAATATCCCATAAACGGAAGAATCACACACTGGGAGCGGATCAGTTGTATTGCCAGTCCTGCCGCTTCTGCATCCCCTGTAAAATGAGCAGTAAATCTTTCCGCCCCAAACACCAGCCCCAGGACTGAAACGACCAGAAATACGCTTACGGTGATCAGCGCATAACGAAACGCCGTCTTGATCCGTCCGTATTGCTTCGCGCCGTAATTGATCGCACAGATTGGCTGAAATCCCTGGCCAAAGCCAATAACCAGCGCATATGCGATATAAGAAATACGCAGTGCAATGGTCAATGCCGCGATTGCATAGTTTCCAAATCCCGCAGCCGCGTGATTTAAGATCACGGAAGAAATACTGCTGATCCCCTGTCTGCAGAAATTCGGAGCCCCTCCGGTCAGGATCTCTTTGATCCACTGCGGTGTCATGGCCGCATTTCGGAGATTGATCCGTATGTTTCCGTTTTTCTTTGTTGTGATCAGCAGCACGATGACACCACTGATCTGCCCGATCATACTGGCCAATGCTGCTCCTGCTACATCCATATGCAGGTGCAGGATAAATACCGGATCCAGTGCCATATTCAGAAGCATTCCGACCAGCAGCCCCATCATACTGTCTTTTCCGGATCCCGCCAGACGAAGCTGGTTATAGAGTACGTTCGATACCAGCATAAAGGGTACCGTCAGGATCGTAATACGCAGGTACCGCACAGTCGCTTCCTGTAACTTTCCTCCATCCGCTCCCAGCAGTCCTGCCAACGGCTTTAACAACGGCAAGCCGGCCACCATCAGAAGCACTCCCACGATCACCGCCAGCAGCACTCCGGTCGCCGCCATCTTTTCTGCTCCTTTGATCTCCTTCTTTCCAAGACATCTGGAAATGTAGTTTCCGCTTCCGTAGCCAAACCAGAAACCAATCGCCTGGATCACTGATACAAAGGAAAACACGATACCAACCGATGCCGTCAGATCCACATCATCCAGCTTTCCGACAAAATAGGTGTCCGTCATGGAATACACCGTACTCACGATCATTCCGATCATCGACGGTATCGCCATTTTTACCAGCAGCGGATAGATTGGCTCACCGGTCAGTTTACGGATCTTTTCTTCTCTTTTTTGTTCTGCGCTTTTTTCAGTATTCATATTTTCACACTCTTTGATTCCCCTCATCAGTCAGCTACGCTGACAGCGGTCTCGCCTCCCAGCTCGGTCGGTGCTGATCGCGTGCCACTGGCACGCAGCACCCCAAAGGGGAAGCCAAGGAGTTTTTATTTCTTTTCACATTGAAAAAATCGGTCCGTTTCCGCTTCGCAGAAGGTCTTGTAGATTTCCGAGAAATCTTCCTCCCGGAACTGTTCAGCGTTGGTAAACAAAAGTCCTGCTGCCATACCGACGCTGATCACCTTTTCGATATCACAGGAAATCTGATATCCGTTTGATTCCCAATAGTTGATCAGTTCTGTCAGAAAAGAGCGGTACAGCTGCCGGCTCGGTTCCTTGTCCCGCTCCAGAAAAAAATGTACCGTATCACTTTCGCTGTTCACAAACGCTTTGTTCTCTTTCAGATGCATACCTTCTTTGTAGAGCAGATCAACGATAAATTTTCTCGGATCCTCCAACGTCTTTTCTTTATGTGCCAGCATCAGTTCCGTCTTTTCGCGGATACGCAGCAGAAACAGATCTTCCACAAATTCATCTTTGTCTTTATAAAACGTATAGAATCCGCCCTGTGCGATCCCCACTTCCTTTGTCAGCTGTCGGATCGAAATATTACGGATGCCGCTCTCTTTCAGTAATTTCAGACCGCATCTGCGAAGCTTCTCCTGTACTTCTTCTCTTTCTTCTTTTGTGAATGCTTTTCCCATATGTTCCTCACGTAGTTTTGTTTAATAATTGTTAGTTTTATATAACTATTCTATGAACATATTACATCTATGTTCATAGGTTGTCAATAGGGAAATTATGCATTGCCCTAATACACCTCATCCGTCGCCTTTGGCGACACCTGTCTCGCCTTCCGGCTCGGTCCGCGCTAAACGTGTGCCACTGGCACACAGCGCCCTCAAGGGGAAGGCAAGGAGATATCGACAGACAAAAAAACAGCACACGCCGGTGTTTCCACCGGCGCCTGCCATATCCAAAAAAGGTAACCAATAAGGAGGGTATTGCCTATTTTTTAACGTGGAATGCATCCATTCCCGGATATACCGCGGAATCTCCCAATGCTTCCTCGATGCGGAGTAACTGATTGTACTTCGCTACACGCTCGCTGCGGCTCGGCGCACCGGTCTTGATCTGGCAGGTATTCAGAGCTACCGCCAGGTCTGCGATCGTGGTATCTGCTGTCTCACCGGATCTGTGAGAAGAGATTGCCGTATAGCCTGCGTTGTGTGCCATCTTGATCGCTTCCAGTGTCTCAGACACAGAACCGATCTGATTCAGCTTGATCAGAATAGAATTGCCTGCGCCCAGCTTGATGCCCTTGGAAAGACGCTCTGTATTGGTCACAAACAGGTCATCGCCTACCAGCTGCACTTTATCACCCAGACGCTCGGTCATACGCTGCCAGCCTTCCCAGTCTTCCTCATCCAGACCATCCTCAATGGAAATGATCGGATACTTGTTGATCAGGCTCTCCCAGTGAGCGATCAGTTCATCAGAAGTAAATTCCTTGCCGGACTTCGGCTGCTTATAGAAACCTTTGCCTTTTTCGCTCTTCCACTCGGAAGAAGCCGCATCCATAGCGATCATAAAGTCTTTGCCCGGTTCATAGCCTGCTGCCTTGATCGCCTCTAAGATCTTTTCGATCGCATCTTCATCACTCTTTAAGCTGTTCGGTGCATAACCGCCTTCATCACCTACGGCTGTTACATCGCCCATTTCCTTGATCAGCTTCTTCAGAGTATGGAATACTTCCGCACACCAGCGAAGACCTTCCTTAAAACTCGGTGCACCAACCGGCATAACCATAAATTCCTGCGTATCTACTGCGCTGTCTGCGTGTGCGCCACCGTTTAAGATGTTCATCATCGGTACCGGAAGACGATTGCCGGATACACCACCCAGAAAACGATACAGCGGAATGTTCAAAGACTTTGCTGCTGCGCGTGCGGTCGCGATAGAAACTGCCAGGATCGCATTTGCGCCCAGGTTGGATTTATCCTTCGTACCATCTGCCTTGATCATTGCCGCATCTACTGCATAGGTATCGGATGCATCCATTCCCTTCAATACGCCGTTGATCACATTATTGATATTATCGACCGCCTTGGTTGTTCCCTTGCCCAGATATCTGGACTTGTCACCATCACGCAGTTCCAGCGCTTCAAACTCACCGGTAGACGCACCGCTCGGTGCGGTTCCCAATGCTACGGTCCCGTCTGCCAGAGTCACCTCTGCTTCAACCGTAGGATTGCCTCTGGAATCCATGATCTCTCTGCCGAACACTTTCTCGATCGTTAAATTAGACATTTCAATTACTCCTCCTTCAAGATTTCAATCTGTTCGAGCACACCATAATTGAAAACTCCCCCCTACGTTTGATTGAAACAGTTTCCCGGTTCTGTTCCATAATGCAGGAAGGAGTTTCATATGATTTACTCTAGTTAGTTGTAACATACCGCCATCTGTCTGTCAACTGTTTTTTCTAAAAAATTTTAAACAGTCAACGTTGCTGCACTTCGTATCCCGCTATACGTTTTCCTGTTTATGCACAAATGCCTTCAGACAATCATAGGTTTCATCGCTGATCGCATGCTCCATCAGACAGGCTTCACGATCCGCATTCTCCCGGTTCACGCCGATCAGCCTTAAAAAGCGGAAGATCAGGGAATGTTTTTTGTAGATCTTTTCCGCAATCTTCTGCCCTTCTTCCGTGAAAAGAATATTTCCCTCGCCCCCGAAATAGACCATCTTCTGTTTCCGGAGTTTCTTCATCGCATTACAGACACTGGGTTTGCTCACCCCCATTTCCTCTGCGATATCTACAGATCTCACCGATCCCTTTCTTTTGTGCAGGATCAAAATACTTTTCATATAATCTTCCGATGATGTACTTTTCTCCACTTCCTTCTCTCCCGCATAACTTCATTCTTATCCGACTACTTCCCACATCTGTCCCATATTCTGAAAACCGCCTTCCGGCATGCAGCTCTTACAAGTCTTTTGGCCGTTCTCCGATGAACAGCCGCCACCACAGCTGCCGCATTTTTTCGGTCCGAAATCCACTTTACGGATCAGTCCCATATTCACCAGATACTCGATCTTGCGACTCACATCTGCGGTACTGGTGTGCAGTTCTTTGGCAAGCATCGGGATGGTACGGGCGTGGCCGTCTTTTAATAGTCGTAGTAAATCGTCCATTCGCTTTTATCTCCTACAAATTACAAGGTATCGCCTGCCTTAGTCCACCTCATCCGGCCTTCGGCCACCTTCCCCTCAAGGGGAAGGCAAGGTTTTGAATATTACCAGATCAGCAAGCCAATATGATATGCGATCATAGCGAGCACCAGCGCACCCAGCGTGTAGTACAGCGCGATCTTGGCCGTCCATTTTGCAGAAGCGATCTCCTGGTAAGTAGATGCCAGCGCTACCACACAAGGCATATTAAAGGTGATGGCGAAAATGAATGCCAGAGCCTGCGGCTTACTTACATTTGCCAGCAGAATATCGTTCAGGTTCTCGGCAGTTGCCGCACCGCTCATTGCATCGTTGAAGGCGCCGTATACCGAACCATCCGTAAACAATGCACTGATCACACCCAGTGCTCCTTCTTTACCAACCGAAGAAGCCACAAATGCCATAAACAGCTGCCAGTTCAATCCGAAGATTTTTGTCACCGGCTCGATCACTTTACCGATCTTGCAAAGGATCGGATCTACGCCCGGAGTAAAGGAATAACTCAGCGCCCAGAACAGTACACATACCAGCAATACTACCTTGGATACACGGAAGAAGGTATCTTTGGTTCTGCCGAGTACATAGCGGAACAGTGCGCCCCACTTCGGCTTATGATACGGCGGCAGTTCCATGATCATACCGTAACGGTCTTCCTTCTTTACCAGTTTTCGGCCGAAGATTTTTGCCGTGATCCACATATGTACGATCATCGTCAAAAGGATCGCCACTACGACCGCTACCGCCCCGGGACCGAAGAACAGAGATGACAGCATCGGGATCACCGCCCAGGCTGCGCCGCAGGGTACGGCCCACGCCAGCGCGATCGTCAATACCTTCTGTCCGTAGTTATCGATCACACGGGTACCGGCCGCGCCACCCATGGTACAGCCGAAACTGATCAAAAACGGCATCACGGATTTTCCCTGCAGTCCCAGTTTTGCCATGGTATTATCAAACACATAAGAGATCCTGGCCATCACGCCCACTTCTTCCAGCAATCCAAATACCAGCAACACGCCAAATACAAATCCCAGCATCTTGAAAATATAACTGAAGGACTGGATCACGACATTACAGATGAGCGCGATCAGGACGTCGGATACCCCCGCAGATGCCAATGCAGAACCAACCGGCGCCTTCAGCATATCTATTGCAGATCCTACCCCCATAAGCGGAAGCGCCGGTATGAACGAACCGATCAGGCCGAGCAGTATCGTCAGTACGACCGCGGGTTTGCCCCAGAACGGGCTTAAATAGATCTTATCCAGTTTGGAAACACCGATTTTTTCTTTCTGTTCACTCAATGCACCGTCCAGCAGTTCGTCGATCCACGCAAACTTACTGTTACCGGTATCCAGCGCGCCTTTGGAAGTACATCGTATCTCTTCCACCTGCTTTTCTTCTGCCACAGAAAGTACGGATTTTAGCTGCTCCATTACCAGTTTGTCATTTTCGATTGCTTTTACACCCAGCCACGTCGGTGAGTAACTCTTTACGCCTTCCTCCGGAAGCAAGGCACGGATCTTTGCATAGGCATCCACCTTTTGCAGTTCCGCCTCCAGGCCGGCGATATTGATCATGCTCTTATTACTGATCGCACGGTTCATCGCCTCAAAGAATGCGTCATATTTTTTATTATCCGTTGCGGATAAGGAGATCACAGGAATCCCCAGTTTTTCTTCCAGAACCTTTGTATCAATCTTCTTTCCCTGATCCGCCGCAACGTCGGCCATGTTCAGTACCAGGAAACTCGGTACCTTGATACCGGCATAATCTGCCATCATATACAGGCTTCTCTCCAGCTGGGAAGAGTCCGCCAGGATACATACCACATCCGCTTTCCCGGATGCAATGTACTCGCATGTGATCACTTCCTCGTCGGAATTTGCAGTCAAACTGTATGAGCCCGGCAGATCCGCTACCGCATACTCTTTTCCGTCACGTACAAAACTGCCTTCCTTCTTCTCAACGGTCTTGCCCGGCCAGTTACCTACATGCTGCTTTAATCCCGTCAATGCATTAAATACCGTGGACTTACCGGAGTTCGGCTGTCCCAAAAGTGCTATTGTTGCGCTCATGCCGTTGCCTCCTCTACTTCAATTCCAACACATTCTTTCCGGTTCAATGCGATCATGGTGTTTCTTGAATACACCAGCATCGGCCGGTTCCTGTCGTTTCGCATCACCAGGATCTTACAGCCCGGCGTGATGCCGATGGATGTGATACGACTCAAAAACCTCGCATCCCCGTTGATCCCGGATACCACTGCTTCGTGATCCGGTTTCATTTCACTTAGTTTCATTTTCGTCCTCCTGCTTTTTAGTTATCCATTTGCAATTAGTGATCACTAACCGCTTATCAAAATAATAATCGCTTTTTACAGCGATCATTATTTTCTTTCTGATTTTTTTCATTCTAAATTATTTTCATTCTGAATTATATTCAATCAATCAACGGTGTCATACTCTTTAAGCCCAATGCAACGGTGGATCCGTTATGGAGCATCGCGGATGTTGCCGGTGGCAGGATTCCCGCAATCCCCAACGCGATCAATGCCGTGTTAAATCCGACGATCGTCCTGTAATTCAGTCGTATCCTCTTCATCAGAAGCGTACTGAGTTTCCTCAATACAACAATGCTCTCCAGTTCTTCCGAACTGATGGTGATATCCGCGATCTGCCTTGCGATCTCCGCACCTTCACTGATCGCAATACCGGCATCTGCCGCAGAAAGCGCCGGTGAGTCATTGATCCCGTCACCCACCATGATCACGTGACGTCCTTCCTTCTTTGCCCGCTCAATATATCCCGCTTTGTCTTCCGGCAGTACCTCGGAGTAATATTCTTCGATGCCTGCCGATGCTGCGATCGCTGCTGCCGTACGCTCACTGTCTCCGGTCATCATCACGACATGCCGGAAACCAAGTTCTTTTAACTGTGCAACCACATTCGCAGATTCTTTCCGCATCGGATCTTCGATCAGAATACAGGCACAGAGCAGTCCATCCTTTGCATAATACAAATGTGAATACTCTGCCGGCAGGTCATCAAACCGCTGCTGATACTCTTTCGGAATCTTTACCGCTTCATCTTCAAAAACAAAATGGTAACTGCCGATCACCGCTTTCTTCCCGTCAATATGAGAAGCGATCCCATGCGCCACAATATACTCCGCTTTCGTATGCATTTCATCATGAAGCAGTCCTTTCCGCTCCGCTTCTTCTACCACTGCCCTTGCTACCGAATGCGGGAAATGCTCCTCCAGACAGGCTGCCTGTCTTAACAATTCGTCTTCCGATTCCTCACAGAAAGAGATCACGGAGTGTACCGTAGGACTCGCTTTGGTCAGTGTTCCGGTCTTATCAAAAACGATAGTATCCGCATCTGCTACGGCTTCTAAGAATTTGCCGCCTTTGACCGTGATCCCGTAATCGGTTGCTTCTTTGATCGCAGACAGCACCGAGATCGGCATCGCCATCTTCAGTGCACATGAATAATCCACCATCAGAACCGAAACCGCCTTGGTCATATTTCTGCTGATCAGCCATGTCAGCGCAGAAGCTGCCAACGTATACGGCACCAGTTTATCGGCCAGTCTTTCGGCTTTGCTCTCCAAAGAAGATTTCATCTTTTCGGACTCTTCGATCATCTTTACGATCTTATCGAATCGTCCGCTGCCCTCGGTCTGCGTGACGCGAATGGTCAGTTCGCCTTCTTCAAGAACCGTACCGGCAAAGACGGACATTCCGACCGTTTTTCGTACGGCATTCGATTCTCCCGTCATCGATGCCTGATTTACACAGGCTTCTCCTTCACATACTTCTCCGTCAAAGGGGATCATATTTCCCATTCGAACGACTACCCGGTCGCCGCATGCCACCTTGGCAGAATCGATCTGTACTTCTCCGGCATCCGTCACCAGCCATACTTTATCGACATTTAACGACATCCGTCTTGCCAGATCGTCCACGGATCGTTTGTGCGTCCACTCTTCCAGCGTATCTCCGATGTTCAAAAGAAACATAACACTCGATGCCGTTTTGTAATCTCCGATCAGGATTGCCGCAGTAATGGCGATCGCATCCAGCAGTTCTACCTGGATATGTCCCTTCGCCAATGTCTTTAGTCCACGGACGATATATTTTACGGTTTTGATCCGCTCCCAGATTCTCCGAATAGAAAGCGGCAGGATCAGTTTCTTTCCGTAATGCAGCAGGATACTGCTGATGATCTTATCCCGGTATTCCGCCGACAGTTCTCTGCCGCTGTTTTCAGGATATCGGTCTACGGCCTGCGTATCCTCAAAGGAAAACTCCGTCAGGATCTCCAATACCTGCGCTCTGTCGCATTCATAAAAAAGTACCGCATCCGCTGTGCGCTCATATACCTTTACTTCCGTGATCTCGGAAAACCCCGTAAGATAATGCTCCAGCAGATCTGCTTCCCGATATGTCAGGCGTTTGAAAGGCAGATGCACGCGCAGTCTCTTTTTGTTCTCATGTTTGATCAGGATTTTCATAACGATCTACTCTCCGATCTTATTCTCATCCTCTTTCGCCGCACGCTCCTCATTGATCGCCTTGGCATCTTCATAAATATCCGTACAGTTTTCCTGCAGCGTAGTCACCTGATCCATGATCGAATCCTTTACACGCAGCACACCGGCGGTGCAATGCGTATAAATCTTCTTTGCATCTTTGGAGGATAACAGTTTGATCCCCTCCAGTCCAAACAATGCGCCTAAAGCAAACAGTTTCCATCCTTTCATTTTACTTCCTCCTTTTTCGTCACCTTATCTTTTTTGTAACTGTTCAGAACTTATCGTTTCTTTTAAGTTACTTTTGTTCTTCCATCGATGCGACCACATAGCCAAGATCTGCGATCACTTCTTTTATTCTTGCTTCATTCATCTCCCGGTCTGACTTAATGACCGCAGTTTCTTTGTTCAGATTTACCTTTGCATTTATACCTTCCAGAGAATTCAGCGCATTCTGGATCCTTGCCGCACAATGATCGCACATCATCCCTTTGATATGAACGGTCGTCACGGAAAGTACTTTTTTTAATCGTCGCGGCCGGATAAGTTTTTGCGTTCCTCCTCCGCCACAGCAAGCTCCTTCGCCTTTAAAATGCGCGATCGTGCTCTTTATCGCAGTCACGATCATAAACAGCAGGATGATGATGATGATTGTATTTGTTAATGCCGCCCTCATGGTGTTTCTTTCCTTCTATTCGTTCCTTCTCACCATTGTCAGTACTATATATATATTAGTAGTTAATTCTAACCGTCAATGTAAAAAAATTTACCCTTTTGAAATTACCGGGCAATTTCTGCTTTCTTCCGTTTATGCATTAGCCTTCACTAACCAAAACACAGTATAATTAGTCCCTGCTAACTTGTCAAGCATTTTCCGCTATGTTTTCAATGCTGTCTTTCTTTTTATCTAATCCTCAAACCGCGTCCGTATATTCATCAGTGTACACAGATTTCCCGTGAGCGCTGCATACACTGCACCGCTCCCTTCCGGAAGCATCGTTGTACAGCGGATCAAGATCCCGGCATTCTCCGTCTCAAAAGTGATCCGGTTCTTCTTCCGCCGGAACTGTACCTCATAATCCAATCCTCTGCGGTTCCTTTCTTTCCAGCGATCCCATCCGCCGAACTCTTCCGTCATTTCCACAACTAATGCATTCCTGGCACATCCTTCATTTGTTGCATCATCGCCATCCATACGGATGCACGCATACTCCTTATAATTCTTTCCGTCTACCGTTCCGTCTTCCGAGAAGAACAATACGATGAATGCGCAGTGCGTCACAAGACTAGCTTCCGGCAGACTGCACGTACTGAACAACAGGCGCAGTCCTTCCTCCACCGGGATTCCCTGTGTAGATGCCTCACGATACCCGTCCACCTCCACATTCGGCAGATCACCATCACTGCGGGTAAAATAATCCACCTCCGGCGCGATGCGCACGATCTCATTGTCATCAATGCTTTTCTCTGCTTCCTCTACGGAAATATTGCGTACCATGCAATGCTCCCCGGTCAGTCCGAAATACACATATCTGGCCGCATCCGGAAGCGCCACTGTCACTTCACAGAACTGCTCGGGACTGTCGATCCGGATCCGGACATGATCCCTATTGCTCACCGCCTCGATCTCATAGCGGATCCAGCCGTTTTCATCTCCCTGCTCTTTCTTCGTACGGATCTCATTCCGGATATCCCTTGCAGAAGTGCAGATCGTATGTCCGTCCATCCAGATCCCGCCGTATTCCAGATAGTGGAGATTACGGATCGTTCTTTCATTCCGGTGCACACAGCTATCAAAGGAATCAAACAAAAGGATCGAAGGCATTGCCATCTTCCTTTCAAAACCGGCATCCGGATGCGCTTCAAAGCAGATCTTCAACGGCTTTTTGGAGATACGGATCCCGTCGGATACCGTTTCTTTATAATTCTCAAAATGCATCTGCTTCACTGCCGTAAGATCCGTACGCTCTTCCTCTTCTATCGTTTCATCTTCCGGCTCACGCATCATGTATTCGGTATCTTTATCGATCATTGCCACCATGATATCCACAATCTTCGGATCGAACTCCCCGCCGGCAGCTGCCTTCAGTTTTTCGCGGACTTTTCCCTGGGCCATAGGTTTACGCCCCGCCTTAAAAGAAGTCATCTCATCATAAGCGTTTGCAACCGCAACAATCCTGGCATACAACGGGATTGCTTCTCCTTTGAGTCCCTCGGGATACCCCTTTCCGTCATATCTCTCGTGATGACTTGCCGCAGCAACCGAAAGATACGGCAGTTCCTCAACTCTCGACAAGATCTCACGACCGTAGACCGGCTGCTTTTTCATTTCTTTTTCTTCTGCTTCCGTCAGATGGCCCCGTTTGCTGACCAGCGCATCCGGGATCCGGATCCTTCCGATCGCATGCAATGCGGCTGTATGATAGACACGGAAACACTCCCTCTCATCCAGCCCCATATTCTGCGCGATCGCTCTGGAATATTCCGCCACCCGTAAGGAGTGCCCCCTGGTATACCGGTCTCTTTCGTCCAAGGCATCTATAATGGTCTTCACAACCTGCTCAAAGGATCTGCGGATCGACAGGCTCTTGTTATTCGCTGCATCCAGTTCTCTTTTCTGCGCCTTCTCCAGTTTCTCATTCATCTCCATGATCGCAAACAGATACAGCACGATACCCATTCCTACGATCGCCATATTGGTAAGTGACACACCATAATACTTTGCCTGGAATAAGGATGCCAGCATCGGGATCAGCGTGAACAGGATCACCGGGATCCCAATGTAGCGGCTCATCCGCCTTCTGTACCAAAAAAGTACCGACATCTGAATGATCAGTGCCAGAAAAGGAATCGCATAGCAGATGATAAAACCGGGGCCTCTTTGATATGCGTTATTCTCGTCAAAGGTATAGTACAATCCCGTATACTGCGAAACGATCACCAGGCCCCCTCCGATCAAACACAGACCATCGATCAGTTTCAGACGGATCGGGCATTTTTCCAATCCCATTTCATTGATGCAAAGATCTTTTACATACTGGTTAAAGGCACAGACCACAAAGATCGTCATAAAGAAAACCAGGAAATTTGTGATCCGTACCATCCAGTACCCTTCAAATCCGCGAACTCCGTGATACATATACGCCAGACGATCCGAAAACAGCAAAATGCCCGCTGATAATTCCAGATTGGCAAGCGCGATCTTCCGTCTTTTCGGCAGATACTTTGTAAACAGAGCAAACAGCCCGACAGCAAAGCATACACTGGAAAGCCCGAGCATGATATTCAATTGATGCACTTCCATCCACTCAAACATCTGCGCTCACCCCACCCTAATCGTCTTCTTCCACATTCTTCTTTACCATCCGTTCCGGAAGATGACTCATGATCACATGCTCCACGGCAATGATATCTACCGGCTTGGTCAGAACACCGTTAAATCCCACCGACCGGAAATACTCTTCTGCTTCGTCATCCGTATTATCCGTAAGAACATACACCGGCAGATCCGGATGATCCTTTCGTATCTTCTGTATCGTCTCAACACCGTCCATACCCGGCATATTCTGATCCAGCAATACCACATTGAAGTCACTGTCTGCGATCTTCGCCAGACATTCCTCTCCACTCGCAGCCATGGTAACAAATACTCTTGTCGGCTTAAGCAGTCCCCGGATCACATTCCGGTTCATCGGATCATCATCCACAACAAGGATATCCGCATCCGGCGCAATAAACTGCGACAGATATGCTTCCCTGGCCTGTTCTGCGCTTTCCTCACGAAAAGCGCCGATCGGTGTATCATCCACGATCTTCTGCTTGAGAGCCAGGATAAATTCACTGCCCTCACCGTAGACACTTTCACACCAGAGCCTGCCCCCCATCATCTGCGCCAGCTGTCCCGAAATATCCAGTCCCATTCCCGTTCCATGGTATTCCCCGCTTCGCGCCTCGTCTAAGGATTCATAAGCGCGGAACAGCTTATCCATCTCCTCCTTTTTCATTCCGATCCCGCTGTCCTTGACCACAATCTGCAGAGCAACTTCCGCCCCGTTCTGTTCCGATACCTCCATACGGAAAAGGATCCCACCCTCTTCCGTGTACTTTACGGCATTGGATAACAGGTTAAGAACGATCGTACGGACCTTTTCCCCATCTCCGTACAGACACTTCGGAAGTTTCCCGTCGATCTCCGTCTCCAGGTAGAGTTTCTTATCCTCAACGGTTCCGCGTATCATTGCAAAAATACCTCGAAGCCACTCTTCCGTATCGTATTCCCGTTCTGTCAGCCGCATCCTGCCGGAATCGATCCTGGAAATATCCAAAAGATCATTGATCAGGGCCAGCAGCGACTCAGAGGCATATTTGATATTACGTGCATTCCCCGTGACCGCCTTGCGATATTCCGCCGGCACCCCATGTGTATTCTCCCGCAGTATCATCTCGTTCATACCGATGATCGTATTGATCGGCGTCCGGATCTCATGGCTTATATTGGCCAGAAATCTGGTCTTTGCCTTATTCGCCTTCTCCGCCTCTTCCTTCGCTTCCTGGATCTCCAGATACTGCTTGCGGATGATTGAATTGGTGGAAACGCGCCATACAACGATCCCGATCAGCAGAGCCGCCAGAAGCAGAAAAAGCACACGCACTGCCAGCCGCTCAAAGAATTGCGGTTCTTTGACAAAACGCCAGGTCATTTCTCTCTGCACTTCTTTACTGCCCTCTTCCAGGATCTGAATGTGCAGCGTATAATCGCCATAACTCATGCCGGTATAAACCAGCGATGACAGTTCCCGCTGACGCGCCGTGATCCCTTCATCCCCGGCGCCTTCCAGCCAGACGCGCACGATCGGATCCGTTACGGTATAATCCATCACACCCGGCGTGATCTGGATACGCTTGCATTCCGCCGGAATACGATATACACCGTCCGCGTCTGCATCCAGTTCTTCTCCGTCACAGTTTACGGATCTTACCGTAAGCAGCTCACTGCCGGAAAAATCATAGTAATCTTCTATACTGACTACGGATACCCCGCTTTGCCCGGCAATGTAAAGGAGTCCGTCCTCCCCGACATCGCTGTAACAATAGGAGACCGGTATACTGGTCAGACCGTTGGAACTGTTATACAGCCGGTAGTTATCAACGGCATCCCGTATCACTGCATCTGCCCGCACGGCATAGATTCCCTGTGAAGTTAAAAACCACAGATCCTCTTCTCCGCTCTCGATCACATCGTATACGTTGCTGTACGGGAAAGTCGTCACTCTGGTGATCTGTCCGTCCTTTTCATATTCCACGGTACTGGACGTGATCACCCAGATCACACCGCGCTTCTCGTCCTTCTTAAGGCGCTGGATCACATCACTTCCGAGGCCCTGTTCCATGCCTTTACGCAGACAGGAATTACCATTGATGATATAGATTCCGTCCCCGTCTGTCCCGGCATAGATTTCTCCGTTTTCTCCTTCGCAAAGGGTCAGGATCACAGCATTGCGCAGTCCGTCTCTTACCGTATACGTCCGCTCCACGGTATCTTCACGGATCACTGCGATACCGGCATTGGTCCCGACGATGATAGAACCGTCACT
This sequence comes from Lachnospiraceae bacterium, assembly GCA_017508825.1. Taxonomy (GTDB): domain Bacteria; phylum Bacillota; class Clostridia; order Lachnospirales; family Lachnospiraceae; genus NK4A136. Next base: position 20,118 of record JAFWRC010000050.1, on the reverse strand, counting down.
CATCTCATAAGTGCAGCGGATCTCGTTACTCGGCATTTCCTTATACACCGTAAAATCTTCCGGCGTTCCGTTACGATTCAGCCGCACCAGACCATGTCCCCCGGAAAACGTTGAGATCCACAAGTTCCCCTTGCTGTCCTCCATAATGCAGCGTATACGCGAGTTTCCCAGATACTCCGTCAGGTTGTTTTCTACATTCTGGTATTTCCGGTCAATGATCCGCAGTCCGTTATCCGTTCCGATGTACAGATAACTGTTGTGATAGCATGTCGTATTAACTACTTCCGGCGCCAGCCCCGCTGCGCCGGTATAATCCAGGAAATTATCCGCGGCCAGTTTCATTACTCCGTATCTGGAAGATGCAAACCAAAGATTCCCCTGATGGTCCGACGTCATCATTTCAAAGGAATCATTGACCGGTAGGTTCTCAAGCATTATAAATTCATCGTTGGCATTTATATAGCCGGCTTCTTTGGTCGAAGACACCCACAGCCGGCCGCAGGCATAATGCAGCCAGTGGATATTGCCAAGCGGCGCAGTATCGATCTTTTTCATTTCGGAAATATTTTCTCCCAGCGCACCATAATAGATACACCCGCCACTGGTGCCGAAATACAGTTTGCCCGGTTTCTCCGTATCCGGCAGGATCGTGGTGATCTTTCCGATACCCAGTTCAAAACTTTTATAAAACACACCGGTCCCGGATGTTGATACGGTAAATACTGCGCCATCCGAAGTATGGCCGTATACCTTGCCGTCTGCGCCCTTCTCCAGCCGGAGAACACGTTCTCCGTTAACCTTCGGATCATCGATCGCGCAGATCTGCATGTTCGTATCCATATACGCAACACCGGCCGTCGTTGCAATAAACACGTTTCCGTCCGGGTCTTCTGCAAAACTGCGGATGGAATTGGACGGCAGTCCATCTGCTTTCAGGTAATGGTACTGCTCTTTTCCGTCGATCACTACAACGCCACTGTCATTCGTCGCCACCCAGATCCTGCCACGCCGGTCTTCAAAGAGGCCTCTTCCGCTGGTCAGTCCGCCCACAACCGGCAGATGTTCAAAACGGACCCCGTCATATTTCGTGATACCGCTATAACTACCGATCCAGATATATCCTTTACTGTCCGCCATAACACAGTTTGCTTCCGATGTGGGCAGTCCGTTGGATGCATCATACACAACCGGCAGATAATAAACCCCCGGGATCTGTTCACTCGCCGCATAACCACCGCCGACCGGTTTATCTCCTTCTCCGCCGTCTGTCTCTGCGCCCTCCGTTCCGGAGGCAGACACGCCAAAAACGCTTCCCGCAAAAACAACGGCAAGACAAAGGAATGTAAGGATCAGTTTTTGCAGCTTTCGTTTTTTCATGTTTCCTGATACTTTTTCAAGATCTTCTTTACTTCCGCAACAGACTCGAGAAATACCTCCACGCACAGCGGATCAAACTGTGTTCCGGCACCATCCTGGATGATCTTGATCGCCACTTCAAACGGAAACGCCGGTTTATATACACGTTCCGAAGAAAGCGCATCAAAAACATCCGCGATCGCCATCACGCGGGCCGAAAGCGGGATCACTTCCCCATGAAGTCCCTCCGGATATCCCTTTCCGTCCCATCGCTCATGATGATAAGCCGCCATATTCCTGGCTTCTTTCAGGTAATTATCCCCCTCCATCGAGCTGATGGCATTTTCCAGGATCTTTTTCCCTGCGGTGGTGTGTGTCTTCATGATCTCGTATTCTTCATCCGTAAGCTTTCCCGGCTTATTCAGGATGGCATCCGGTATATTGATCTTGCCCACATCGTGAAGCGGCGCGCTCATCTCCACATCCCGCATATACTTATCACTGAGTTTCTCAATATAATATCCGTTTCGCTTTAACCCCTGCAGGATGATCCGCACATATGCCGCTGTTTTCAATACATGGGCGCCGGTATCCGAGTCACGGCTTTCTACCATGTCCGCCATGGTGATCAGCAGTGCGCTCTGCATCTTATTGATGGCTTCCGACTTGTTCCGGTTATCATTCAGCTGATACACCGTATCCCCCGTCAGCTTACACAGCGCACGGTACAGCAGTTCCACCTCATCTCCGGTACGGATGTCCATTTCTTCCAGCTTCTTCAGACTTTCTTCTTTTGCATCGCCGATCTGCTCCACCAGTTCATCCGCGCGCAGCGTCATACCAGTGATGGGATATACGATATGATACTTTGTCATCATGATACTCATCGTCAGGACCAGTGTCAGAAATCCGATAAACAAGAGAATCACCCTGCCGATAAAGTGTTCCAGCCGCTGCGTTACCAGACCGGATTCCACATTTGAAACAGCGTAGCATACACACTGCCCGTTGTCATCATACACAGGACAATACGATGCGATATGACTGCCATACACATCCTTGAGCAGCTCCGTCGGCAGTTCCTGTCCCGCAAGCAGCGCATCCTTGTATTTTTCCGTTCCTTCCTCAAAGGGAACTACCGTACCGGCAGGATCTCCGGGGACCACACGTCCGTCACTGAGTACCGTATCCAGATCAAAGACCACGTGGCATCCGTCGGTTTCGATCTTATAGACATACAAAAAAGCGATCTCATCCGAACTGCTCTTTAATATCTTCAGCCGCTCACGGGTGGTTTCATAATCCGAAAGCGCATCCCCGTATTCCAGATAAGCATCCACCCTCCCCGGATCGATCGATCGCGCTGCCAGATAAGCGATCTGCGCAGCCGATGTCGAAAGCGATTCGACCATATTCGCACGGAAGCTGACGATACTGAAGATCAGTGCCACCAGCGTCATGAGCAGCGTGGAAAAAACGATGATCAGATGGATTCTCATCCCGATGGACATCCGCCCCCGCAGCTTTCGTGTGGATCTCTCCCTTTCCTCCATCGTCAGGGGTTTCTGTCTCCAGGAAGAAAGACGCACATATTCCCTGACTTTCTTCGGAACGCCCCGGATGATCATCAGCGCGATCGCTACGGAAACTGCCTTATCCAAAACATCCGTAAGGTAAGCTGCTGTCATATGACAACCGAAGCCCCCTATCCCGAACCGTTCTTTCAGCCACCCTGCAAATCCTGTGATCACATGCGCATCGCCGGCTTCCGCATACAGATACCAAGTGATCGCGCCTCCGATCCCACCGCCGATCAGCGCCAGCAGCAGAATATACAAGAGCAGATCCAATATGCCCTTTTTTTTATTCGGCGTTTCACCGTCACAGTGCTTCAGCGTTTTTTTATAAACCGAATAATCACCGAACCAGGCCGCGGAGAGCATAGCGATCAGCATATTGAGCGGCGCATAAAAGATGGATTCTCCATCCAGGAAAAAATTGACGGCATTTGTTACAAATGCCGTCAAAATGCCCGGAACGATCCCTCCAAGCGCTGTGGCGACGATGGTTCCGATGGTATCGATATACAAAGGCAGATCCGTAGAACGGACTACCATGGACAAAAGGATATTAAGCAGCACCGAGGCGGCCATCAAAGCAATGACCGCCGGATGCAGGATACCGTTTTTTCGTCTCAGAAGCCTGAAGTTCCTATTCATAGGCACACATTATTTTACCGTATACTGTGACAGGTCCGTAGTGATCTCGTCCGAATACTGATTCAGGTTTTCGGACAGTTCCGCAATGTTTTCCGTTTCCGTACGCAGGATATTACTTTCCGTAACAATCCGGTCACTCAGTCCCAGTACCTCATTGATGCTGGAGGCCTGTTCTTCCGTCGTTGCCGCATTATTCGAAGCTACATCGCTGATACGTTCAATACCGCTCGCGATCTCAATGATCCCTTCCGTAGCCTTTGCAACATCACCACAGATCTTGTTGAAGGAATCGTTCGCACCTTCCACACCGCTGACACAGGCTTCCATATCTTTCGAACAGATATCCGCCTTTCGGTTGATGTCTTCGATATTTTTTGTAATGTCTTCCACCAGTTTGCGGATCACATCCGTAGCCTCCGAAGACTGCTTTGCCAAAGCCCCCACTTCGCTGGCTACTACAGCAAATCCCTTGCCCATATCTCCGGCTCTGGCCGCCTCGATCGAAGCATTCAGAGACAGCAGATTGGTCTGCGAGGAGATCGCATTGATCGTATCCGTGATCCCCGTGATCTCTTCCACGGATTTTGCAGTTGCACGGATCAGTGTTGTCAGTTCGTTGATCGTTTCGTTCAGCGTCCCGACGTTTTTCGTCATGCTCTCCATTTCTTCCCTGCCCCTGGAGGAAGCTTCCAGAGTCTCATCACAAAGTGCCTTCACATCCTGAGCATTCTGTGTGAGCTGTCCGGAGGTCATCGCCAGTTCGGTTGCAGCATGTGCCACTTCTTCGATCGATACGTTCATATCGGAAAGCGTCGTATTCAACTGTTCAATAGATTCTCCCTGATTCTGATTGGCATCCGCAAGTTTGTGGGAAATATCAAAACACTCCCCTGCACGGCTGTTCATCGCTCCGGAGATATTTGACAGACGATTGAGTGTCGAGCGCATCTTTTCAATATATTCATTCAGGCTCTCGCTCAGAGTCGTGATCTCATTGTTTCCTTCCGGAACGATCGTCACAGTGAAATCACCCTTGCTGATATCGGTGATACGCTGTGTCACTGTTGTGACCGGATTGATCGCTTTACTGATCAGGATGTAGATGATCGCCGAAAATACTGCAAGCAGGAGGATCGCTGTCACAAACGTGATGATCATTACCTTCAGGATACTGTTACTCAACAGGCTGGAAGGAACCGCACTGACTACCACCCATGAAGTATTTTCGATATCCGTCGCCGTAAACATCTGCGATCCGGCATCCGTCTTGCCCGTTACAACCTTGCTTCCGTCAGCAGTCGCAGAAGTGTTCAGTGTATCAAACACCTTGCCCAGTCCGGCCGCCACCGGATCCGTGGTATCCGTCAGTGTCTGTCCCACGCTTTCCGTAACATTACTGATCAGGATATCTTTGGTTTCTTTATTGATGATATAGTACTTCGCATCCGGTGAGATCGACTCAAATCCCTGCACCTTCTCCGCTACTTTATCAAAATTGATATCACTGCTCAGTACCACATTATCCCTTACCATCACGGCACAGGCAAGGCAGGTCTTCCCGGTGGAAGCATCCACATAAGGTTCTGACGAATAGATCGCACCTTTCTGTGCCAGCGCTCCCTGATACCATGGACGGTCGGTAAACACAAAGGTATCATCCGGCACCCAGCCGGAACCATCCAGGAATTTTCCCGTATCGCCATATGCCATATAGATATCCTGGGAGTCCGGATCCTGTGCCGTCAGTGTCAGCAACATGGAAAGCATATCATCGTAAGAAGGTTCCGGGATATTCCGGATCACATCCGCAGTCTGTCCCACGCGCTCTTCCACACCGCTCCACCAACTGTGAACACTGTTCGCGTAGGTTACCGATTCTCTCGCAAGGATATTATTCGTCAGGTTCTGGATATTATCCGCTGCCAGCTTGATGCTGATCTGGGTGCTCACGATGATGATGATCGCCACATAGATAATGATCCTGCTCAGGAGTGTTTTTTTCAAAGACTTCCGTTTCTTTTGTGCCATATACCCGCACCTCCTTAATGATAATCATAGATAAATCCAATTATACACCCCAATGTGCAAGCAAAGTGCAAGTGCTGCACCTTTATCGTCTCGGCAGTTCCGGATGCGCACGATAATATGCTTCCTTGGCTTCGTACATACGCTCATCTGCCTCCTGCATCATCTTGCGTATATCCCCGCCTTTTTCCCTGAACACACCGCCTACCGAAAACAGGCTCTGCTGTTTTTGCAGCATGTCCATACTTGATTCAAATTCTTCCTTCGAAATACGGTTCGTCAATACCACAAATTCGTCACCGCCGGCCCGATAGATCTCCTGTCCGCAGAAGATATCTGCCAGCACTTCCGCCGCTTTTTTCAGAAGCTCATCCCCGGCCACATGCCCATTGGTATCGTTCATGATCTTGAGGCCGTTAACATCTGCAAAGACCACTCCGAAAGATCCACTCTGCAAAAGCACATCCTTGTCAAAGTTATCAATCCGGTTGTTCATCGCATTTCGGTTCAGCACCCCCGTCAACAGGTCCGTCCGGCTCATCTCTTCCATATCGTGATACATCTGATGACTGGCGATCTCAGCCGAAAGGATAAAGGTCGTTGTTCCAAGGATCTGTTTGATCATATCTGCGCGTGATGTTTCAAAATCCAGCGCCCAGATATAGCCGTATCGTCTTTTGTTGTTTTTTAATTCATAGAGAACAACACTGTTTACCCCGTCTCTCTTTAGCGTTGCTGCCCATTCCGGTGTCAATTGTTCCAGCTCCCGCATATCGTGTTCGCCCAATACAACGCAGCAATTGTCTCCTTCGATCGCCTTCGGCCATGTTTTCACCACATTGTAAAACTCCGGCCGCATAAGTTCCTTCATCGGAAGATGACCACTCTCCTTTTGGACAGCCTCACACATGATCGCGCAGCTTTCGCGCTCCTCGTCTATCGTAAGGATACAGCAATGGATCGCGCCGCACAGTTCCCGGATATCTTCGATCACACCCTGCATGGCTTCTTCAAAATCCGGATTCTCCCGCAGACGGATACAGGTTTTCAATACATGTTCCGCCATTCCTGCCGAAGAATTGGCCAGCATCGCCGCATCCAGCTGCGGCATCATCTCATAAGTGAACAGGCAGTACCCGATACCTTCCTGATCCGAATGCAGGGGCAGCACAAAATTGGAAAGCCAGGAATGGAACATTTCGATCTCTACATAGAGATGCACCGGACGGTTCTTCCTGACACACTGGTAGCACATTCCTTCAAAGGTCATATCCCGTTCGATCACGCTCGTATACAGCGCTCCGGGCACGAATTCGCATCCCCGTTCGTGAACAGATGCAATATACAGATCATTGGCCTCTACCAGGCGCACATCCCCGTAATCGTTTTCGCCTTTCAGTTCCACGGAGAGAACCGCCGCCACCTGCGAAAAACTGTCTACCAATCCTTTAAAATCCATCCTGATCCCTCTCTTTTATTACCTTTTCTTAGTACGACTTAATATAAATAGAAAAAAGGCGCAATCTTCCCCTGATCAGTTTTCTGAAAAGAAGAATAGAGCACCTTTTTACGCTGCTTTTCTTTCATACCGTACCCCCGGGCAAAATACCTCATCCATTGCCGCAATCATAGTGAATATTATATCATAAGGTCCGGAAAAAGTCCACGCGCACGTTACTTTCCCGCATATTTTATTATATGGTCGAACGCAGTTTTCTGCGTACCCGGTTGATATGACGTTCAAAATCTCCCCCACTCAGCAGTTCTGCCAGCACATACTGTTCCAGCAGCGGCACAGCGCAGGAATAAAAACCGAGTTTTTCAAAAAAAGTCTTCTTCAGACGCTCCGGCAGGATCATATATCCGACGCGCACCGTCGGCGCGATCGTGTGGCTGAAGGTATTCAGATAGATCACGCAGCCTTCCGGCGCCATCCCAAAGACGGTATCCTTGGCTCTGGCGCTGAAGGAAAACTCGGAGTCAAAATCATCTTCCACGATATACCCCTTTCGTTCCAGTGCCCAGTGTACATACTCTGCTCTCTTCCCGGCGGTTGCCGTGATACCGCTCGGATAACTGTCATAGGGTGTAACGTGTAAAAGTTTCGCCCCGCTCTCCTGCAAAGCCTCCGAACGGATCCCCTCCTCTCCCATCGGAAGAAGCTCCACTTCAAGTCCTCCGGCAGCATATACTTTTGCGATCTTTTCATAGGACGGATCCTCGATCGCGATCTTTTTTTCCTCATAAAAAAGCTGGGCCACCAAGCTGTAGAGATACTCGCTGCCGGCCCCGATGACCACCTGATCGGCCGTTATATGTATGCCTCTGCTGCGCGCCAGATACGAAACCAGCGCCTGCCGCAGCACCATACTTCCCGCATTTTCTTCCTTTACAAACAGGCGGTCCCCATAATCACTGAGCACCCTGCGCACCGTTTTGGCATACAAAGAAAACGGAAAATCCCGTCCGGTATTGACATACGCCGGCTGTGTCTGGATCGTCGCCGTATGTTCCCGTCTCATCTGCGGAAGTTCTTCCTCCCCCTGCCGGGAATAAAGATCGTCTTCCCGATAGCACGCAAAGTAACCGCTGCGCTCCCTGGCCTCTGCATAGCCTTCCTCCAGAAGCAGTTCATAGGCATGTTCCACGGTGATAAGACTTACTCCCGCCTCTGCTGCCGTGACACGTTTGGACGGCAGGCGTTCACCGTATGCATATACCCCCGTAGCGATATCCCGGCGCATTTGCTCATATAATTGCTGGTATGCCGGGACGTTTTCTTCCGGCCGGATCTGATAATTCATCTGCTGTTCCGCTCTTTCATTTTTATCTGGTCTTATATTTTTGTTCTGTTTTGGTTATTTCAATATGACCAGTATGGGATTATAGTACAGAATATCGACACCGAAAGTCAAGAGAAAACTGTCGGATCCAAGGAGGATTAACTATGAATAAGAAAAATGATCTCAAACGATTTACACCAAAGCAGATGACCATTACCTCTATCTTTATGGCGATGACCATTATCCTGTCTATGAGCATCTTCAGTATTACCGTTCCCGGAGGTCACCTGTATTTTGTGGATGCCGTGATCTGCACCGGCGCCATCCTGTTGGGGGATCCGGTTCTGGCCTTCATCATGGGTGGCTTCGGCTCCTTTCTGGGGGATATGATCTTTTATCCGGCTCCGATGTTCGTATCGCTGTTTACACACGGTATTCAGGCAGCCGTGATCGCGCTCTGCGCCAGCCGGTTATTCCAAAAAGGATCTCTGCATGAGAAGCATCCTTCTGTTGCCGCATTTGCCGCACGTCTGACCGGTGTACTTATCGGCGCCGTTATCATGGTCATCGGATACACTTTGGGACGCGCATACGTATATGCCACTCCTGCAGAATCCATAGCAAAACTGCCGTTTGAGATCGTTCAGGCGCTTTTCGGTGTTGTGGTATCTCTGTCCCTGACTGCACCGTCTTCGGCAATATCCCACGCTTTCCGCCGATACGCACACTGAATAAGCGTTCTGCTTGCAGAACGCTCGCGCCGGTATAAAGCAATTTCCTATGGCAAAAAGCTCACGCCTCTGCGGCGTGAGCTTTTTCTTTCTCGATATAGAGTTCCTTATCGGCAGCTGCGATAAAACTGCGGATCCCCCCGTATTCCGGGGTGTAGCGCGCACTCCCTATGCTCAGACTCAGACGGTAACTCAAAAGTATCCTCGTGTTTTGATCCTCTATCTGAGAAAAGATCTTTTCCTTGAGTTCTTCAGCCTCTTCTTCCTTCTCCAGTTCCGCTATGATCGCAAATTCGTCCCCGCCGTATCTTGAGATAACGATCTTACGGTGCATTTCCGAACAGGCTTCCCGTAACGCATCTGCCGTCATCAGGATCGCCTTGTCGCCTTCCACATGCCCAAAGGTATCATTGATCCGCTTGAAACGGTTCATATCGATCATGAAAAGATATAACTGCCCGTCGTTTTCGTGAGCATCCATCCCCTCTTCCAGGGCGCGCATAAAATATTTACGGTTCGCCAGCCCTGTAAGCGGCTCACGGCTGACCTGATCCCCCAATTCGTTCATATACGTGATCAATACACTGAGCGTAAAGGCCATACAGTTGAACGGAATGCGCCAGTAAAACAACTGGAACAGCGCGCTGATCGCCGGAATGATCGGAAACATTGCGATGACGATATAGCGCGCCCGGTCGATATAGCTATGATTCGCCTTATACAAGGCATGGAAACCTGCTGTCGCCAGATACGCATATACCACCAGATACTGCAATCCGAAGAACGGTCCTCTGGAATACATCAGTGCCTCATCCTCCCAGAACAGGATGCCGGTGAACCAGTTGATCACAGCCAGGATCAGATGCACCCAAACCAGCGCCCCGGAGAAAAAAATACTTTTCCGGCTTTGTGTAAATGCTGCCCCGGTCAAAGTCTCCATATAGACAAACCAGCTGTATCCGGCAGCACTCGCCGATACAAAATAGAGCGATTTCAAAAACATGCTGACCGAACGGACCTGCGGCAGGGCAGCGCAATCCATCGCATACCACAGAGCATCCGATGCATAAAAGACCATCAGCAGCATCGCAGCACGAACGAAGCGGCGGCGGGTCGCCGTGAATCCCATGCCGGCTCTGGAATGGAGCATCAGCACCAGCAATACCAGAACACAGAAAATATTGATCAATTCATAAAGTCCGAGATACGTCGTCATGATCTCTGTCCCCGCTCACGGAAACGATATACCCTGGTCTCATAAGGCCGGAACATCCCGTGTTCTGCTGCCAGCATGCTCACTTCCTGATGCGCCCGTTCACGTATCGTATCTGCCATCACCTGCGGGCCATCCGGGTAATTGCACAGCATCAGATGTCCCTTTTTCCCGACATAGTTTTCCGGAAGGCGCACCTTCACCGGCAGTCTTGCAAAGGAGCAGATGATCAGATAACGCACTTCCCCATATGAGCGTTCGTACATATAGATATACGGATCCTTCGGGAAATATTCTTTATACTCCCCGTAGATCAGCGTTTTGGAACTCTTGCGCAGTGCCAGACATTTCCGGTAAAAATTCAGGATGCTGTCCGGATCCTTCTCTTCTGCTGCCGCATTGATCTTCCGGTAATTCGGATTCACATGGAACCAGGGCTTTACTTTCGAAAAACCGGCATATTGTGTATCATCCCACTGCACGGGAGTACGCGAGGAATCCCTGCTCGATAAATGAATGCGTTTCAGCCGTCTCTCGATCGTGTCCTTCAAATGATAGGTATGATAATTGTTCTTGGTCGATACATCCGCATAATCATCGATCGAATGCAGGCGGATGTTGGTCATGCCGATCTCCTGCCCCTGATAGATAAAGGGCGTCCCCTGCTGGAAGATGAAGCTGGCCGCCAGCATTGTGCCGCTCTCTCTCCAGTAATGTGTACTGCCGTATCGGTTGATGATGCGGGGATGATCATGATTCTCCAGATACAGCGAGCACCAGCCTTTTCCTGCCAGAGCCTTCTGCCATTTGGTAAACGCCTTCTTCAGCTTGATCAGCGAAAACGGACGATGTACATACTCTGTATAAAGGCAGTCTGCCATCATATGATCAAAGGAAAACATCATATCCAGCGATTTGGTCGGTCCCGTCAGATACTTCATCGCCGACTGCACCGTTGTCATGGGTCCCTCCCCGATCTGGAAGCAGTCATATTCCTTACATACTTCACGGAATTCCGCCATATATTCATGGATATGCGGACCGTCTTTGTAATAAGGCATACCATTCACGGCCGGCAGAAACGGCAGACCGTTCGGAAGCCCCTCCTTCTTGGAGATAAAATTGATCACGTCCTCACGGAATCCATCTACCCCCATATCCAGCCAAAAGCGCATGATACCCTTTACTTCCTCGCGCACCTTCGGATTATCCATATTCAGATCCGGCTGCTTTTTCGCAAAAATATGCAGGTAGTACTGCCCGCGCACCTTATCATATTCCCAGGCTTTTCCTTCAAACAGGCTGTCCCAGTTGTTCGGTTTATCCCGCCAGATATAGTAATCACTGTAGGGATTATCCCTGCCTTCACGGCTCTTAAGAAACCACGGGTGTTCATCAGATGTATGATTCACCACCAGATCCATGATCACCTTCAGTCCCATCTGGTGTGCTTTGTGCAGCACTTTTTGGAACTGCTCCAGTGTGCCGTATTCCGGATGGATGTCACGGTAATCTGAAATATCATATCCGTAATCCGCATTCGGCGACGGATACAGCGGTGAAAACCAGATACCGTCCACGCCGAGGGCTTTGATATATTCCAGTTTGTCATATACGCCGTACAGATCTCCGATGCCGTCCCCGTTTCCGTCCGCGAAACTGCGCACCCAGATCTGGTAGAAGCTCATATGTTTGTACCAGTCGTTATGCAGCTCCATACTTCTCAATCCTCGTCCGTATCGTTATGGTCTTCCTGTTTTTCGTCCGTATCATCTACCGGAAAATCATCTATAATGTCTTCATTTTCCTTTTTGCCGAGCATCTGGCGTACACCGTCTTCCATGCTGTCCTTGATCTCTTTTAAGCTGTCCACCATATCATCTTTCAATTCGTGATAGTTATCCTTCACCCCTTCATAGAGGTCATAGGGTATATTAAATACTTTTGCCAGATTGGACGCAGCTCCCAAAAGATAGTCCGCCCCCTGTTTCTTCCGGCGTTCCATAGTTCCGTCCTGCACCATTCCGATGATCTCTTCGTAACGGCGATACGCCATTCGCGTACTTTCATCCCAGGAGATATAGATCTCCTCCATCGCATGATCCCCCACATCTTTCATATGCTCCGGATGCTTTGCCAGATCCGCCAGCAGCAACGCCATCGCCGAAGGACTTTCATCGATCACAAATCCGTTCCGGTCGTGTGTGATCCCCTCCGCCGCACAGGAATCGGCGATCAGAACACTTCCGAGTCCGCAGGCCGCCGCCTCACGTACCACAATGCCGTTTGTATCATATACCGACGGGAACAGGAACAGATCTGCCCTGGTATTCCAGGCGCGCAGATTTTCTCTGTCATGCTCCGGTCCCGTAAAGATCACTTTACCGACAAAGTCATCCCGGCCCTCCACATGCGTGATCACCTTATCCTCACCGACAATATCCAATGCGATGCCGTAATCCCGGACTCTCGTCTGCATCTCCTCCGCATCCACGCCGCCTCCGATAAAGATCATACGATAGTCGATCCCGTAGGCAGACAATCCGCGCAGAGCATCTATGATCAGCGGAAGCCCCTTATACTTCATCAGTCTGCCGACAAACAGAAATACCGGTACTCCTTCCGGCAGATCGTATTTTCCGGTCACTTCCCTCACTTTATCCGCATCCACTTTTCCCTTCGGGAAGTCTACACCGTTTGGCATGACCCTGCATTCAAATTCCGGCAGCTTTACCATTTTTGCCAATTTATTCAGATTCTTTCCGGCCCCCTCGGAAACAACCCATATTTCATCACACGCAGAGATGTTATTCACCATAACCTTGATGGTTTCTCTCTCCAGGAGTTCGTTTCCCAGAGCCTTTGCGATATCTTCATCAAATTTGGTATGGTAGGTAAAAACGATCGGTGTATAATGGGATTTTACCTCTCTTTGCAAAACACGGGCCATATATGTGGACGCTGCCGGACAATGTGAATGAATGATATCCGGATCAAATTTTGTCATCTGCTCCACTTCCCGCATTGCCAGCGGATTCCCCATACGATATCCGTTGGCGAGCTTCGCCGTATTCATGCTCGGATATGCGATCACGTCATACGGATAGCCGCTGTAATCCGCATTCGGGTATTTCGGCGTTCCCACGACCACATTCGCCCCCAGATCCTCTTTCATGATCCGTCCGTAATTCATCACTACATTTGCCACGCCGTCCAGTACCGGCGGAAAAGAATCATTCAACAAACATACATTCATCGCCTTACCCCTTTCCTGATCAAACGCCTTTGGTCAATATAATAGCACAAAAAACGGCCTGTCACCATATGGCCGGCCGTTTTTATAACAGTTCTGAAGATTTATTTTACGATATTTCTGGCCCAGATCCCGCTGCGGACCATCGCAACACCCACAACGCACTTGATCAGGTCCAGCACCTGGATAATGAAGAGCATCTGCAGCACCGTCATCTGCGTATGACGACTCAGCACATATGCCGTCGGTACCGAGACTGCCCACATAAAACAACTGTCAAAAAGCAGCGTGATCACGGTATTACCGCCGGAACGGATCGTAAAGTAAGATGCATGCATACAGGCAACAAAAGGCATAAAAATACCCGTAACAAAGATAAAACTCGAAGCCATCTGCCGTATCGCATCCGTGGTCTTATACAGCATCGGGAAGAACGGTGCCACCACCAGCATTCCTGCCCCAAAGATCAGGCCGCAGAATATTGTAAACGCGATCATCTTTCGCGCATGATCCCTTGCCTTTTCAATTTCACCGCTGCCAAGGATCTGTCCGACCACGATCCCCACGGCTTCTCCCATCGCCAGAAATGCCACACCCAGCAGGTTCCAGATCGTAGACTGGATGTTTAATGCCGCCACCGCATCCAGACTGCGGTAGGAATAGCTCTGCGTCATCATGGTATTGCCCAGAGCCCAAAGCGTTTCGTTGAGCATCAACGGCAGCGATTTCAGCACATATTTTTTCACCATACGCAGGGATACGGAAAAATGCCGGAAAGCTCCCTCAATGAACGGATGCTCCTTCTTATGTGTCGATGTATATACCACCAGCACCCCAAGCTCTACAAAACGGGAGATCACCGTAGCGATCGCCGCCCCGGCTGCTCCCAGAGCCGGCAACCCATACAGGCCGTAGATCAGGAGAGCATTTCCTGCCAGATTGACCAGGATCGCAGCAATCGACGCGATCATCGGCACCCTGGTCTGCCCCGTATCACGCAGTGTACCGGAATACGCCTGGCACAATCCGACCGGGAGCAGCCCGATCAGCATAATGCGCATATACTGCAGCCCGATCTGCAGCGTCTCCGCAGCATCTTCCGGCGCGCCTTCCCCCTTTAAAAACTGACAGATCAGCTGCTCCGAATAAAGATAAAAGACCAGGATACTGATCAGGCATAATACCGTATTCGCCATCAACTTGAACCGGAATGTTTCCCGCACACCTTTTACATCGCCCAGCCCATGATACTGTGCAGTAAATATCCCAACGCCTGCCGTTGCGCCAAAGATCAGCAGGAAAAACACGAACATCAGCTGGTTTGCGATCGCCACACCGGAAAGCGCATTGGTCCCCACCTGTCCGATCATCAGATTGTCCAGCAGGCTCACAAAATTCGAGATCCCGTTCTGTACCATGATCGGAACTGCAATGGTCAGCACCATTTTATAAAAGGCCTTATCACCGATATATTTACTTTTCTTGATTTTTGCAGTCATAAGGGGCATTCTACCAAATTCCAATCCCTTTGTCAAAAATTGATAAACCGGTCACAAACAATTCATTTGACCGGATTTCGTTTAACTGTTAAAATTTTATAAAGGTGTTGTGTTTTGCCTTTATTTCGCAAAGGGGGATGCAATATGAGTTCAAAAAAGAGTACACCATCTTCAAAGAGCTGCGTTCAGAGTATGCTTTATTCCATCCGAAACAAGATCATCTTATGCTTCCTGATCCCGATCATTTTTATGATCATCGTCGGCACCGTAGCGTATAACAAAGCTTCGGACGGCTTACAGGATAAGTTTACGGAATCCACCGGGCAGACGATCTATATGGTAATGGAAAAGATCGACCTGAACAACAGTTTTATCGCACAGCAGGCCTATTCCTATGCTTACGATAAAGATCTCGGTTCCTATTTCCTGGGCTTATCCGATGCGGCGACAACCGCTGATGTTTTAAAGAAGACCAGAACCAGCCTGATGACGATCCAGAAGAGCAATCCGAGTATCGCAAACATCACGATCGATACTCCTGCCGAGCTGCAGCTTCTCACAACCGTACCGCAGGGTTCCGGAAATCTCACCTACGGTAATTTTGCCGACTATGTTGCCGCCGCTCCGATGGAAGGCAAACGCCTCAAACCCTGGGTAGATTCCCACGAGATACTGGATTCCCATCTGGGGATCAAGGCAGATGAGTATATTCTCTCCTACCAGACCTATTCGGAACAGAAAACGGCCGTGATCGTTGCCGACATTCTCACTTCCTATATAGAAGACAGCCTGAAGGAGATCGATCTCGGGAAGGGCTCGATCATCGGTTTTGTGACGGAAAACGGCCGGGAAGTCATCTTTGAGAATATCCCCGAAGGCACTGCCTCCGCGCTTACTCCGGGACAGCCGGTATTCTTCGGTCAGGATTTCTATAACAAGATCCCGGCTGCCGGAGCAGAAAATACTGCCGAAACAGATGGTGCCAATCCGGAAGAAACTGCAGAAACGAACCGGAGCGGTTCGGAAGAGATCCGTTATCTCGGACAATCCTATCTGTTCATTTACAGCAAGAGCGATGTGTGCGGATGCACTCTCTGCGCACTTGTCCCTAAGAACATCGTCACCTCACAGGCCGAATCGATCAAGACCGTGACGATCGGACTCGTTATTCTTGCCAGCATCGCAGCCGGTGTATTCGGATTGTTTATCGCTTACGGCATACAGCGCAATATGAAGCAGATCGGCAGATCACTCGGTGAAGTGGAAAACGGAGATCTGACCGTACAGGTAAAAGCTTCCGGCAGAGATGAGTTTACGGATCTGGCCGATGCCGCCAACCGTATGATCGCAAATAACAAGCATCTGGTCTCCCAGGTAAACAACGCTACACAGGAGCTGGAAGTATCCGCTTCCGAAGTAAAAGATGTGGCGGAAGTGATCGATTCCCGTTCCCGGGAGATCTCAGAAGTTGTCGGTGTCATCAATTCCGGTATGGAGACACAGCAGTCTCATGCCAACGACTGCGTGGATATCACCAATCTCCTGTCCGATGAGATCAAGGAGATCGGCAATACCTTAAATTCTGTGGAGAGCCTGGTGCATGCTACCGAGCAGATGATCACCGAAGGTATGGATAAGGTCATCTTCCTGGGCGAAAGCGCAGATGAGACCAACAGTATCACAACCGAAGTAGGAAACAGCATCGAGCATCTGCGGACCGAGACCGAACAGATCAACGGATTCGTAACGCTCATTTCGGATATCGCAGGGCAGACCAATCTGTTATCCTTAAATGCTTCAATCGAATCTGCCAGAGCCGGAGAAGCAGGGCGCGGCTTCAGTGTCGTAGCGGAAGAGATCCGCAAGCTTGCTGATCAGTCCAAGGATGCCGCCAAAGAGATCCAGAACAATGTGGAACGGATCACCGAGCACACACAGGAAACCGTAGTTTCCGCCCACAAAGCTGTTGAAATGGTAGCTGCCCAGACACAGGCCATCGAGGATGTCGTGGCGATCTTCCGGCAGATGAAAGAGCAGATGGGCCAAGTCGTACGCGCCCTGGAAGCTACCGTCAATAATACGGAGCATGCAGACAAGCTTCGCGGCGAAACCCTCGATACCGTTAAGAATATGTCGAAGATCATTGACGACAGCGCCGCCGGTACCGCAGCGGTGAACGAAGTGATCGATGAACTGGTACACAATCTGGAGAACCTCAACCGGGTATCGGAAACCCTCGACCGGAATATGAGCGGACTGAAATCGGAAATCGCTGCTTTTAAGACGGAATAAAAGCACCTCATTCAAAAAGCCGGGAGTTTTCCCGGCTTTTTCCGTTTGGCTATATTTCATTACTTTGCAAGATCAACGTGTTGTACCGTTCCGACGTTCCCGTTCTCATACAGAAATACGCCGGTTTTGCGGATGCGTGCGTTCAGAGAATTATCGTTTAGGGAACGCAGATCAAAATCCGTAGATGCATTTTCCAGGCAGATGGCCCCGACACCTTTCTCTTTCAGTCGATACAATTTCTGCGTACCGTCTGCATCTGTCACCCAGATCTTCAGTTTTTCAAAGACCGGATCTGCTTCATCGATCCAGCCGTTTCCATCCGAATCATACTTTACAAGATCCGCAAAGCCATCACCGCTCTTCGTTCCGAATAACTCATTTCCGTCATTGATCATTCCGTCTCCGTTCTGATCCAGCGCCAGAAAACCACTGCCGGAAGACAGTCTCGAGATACTATCCTCTTTTCCGTCTGCATCCAGGTCAAAACGAAACTTCTGATCCGATACCTCCGCAATGTTATCATCCAGATTAATAATGAGCGGATCACACAGAGACGATACCGGTACCGCTGTTATGGTATGTGTCTTCTCATAGTACTCCGAAAACCGCCTGCTCATTTCCAGCGAAACGTTAAAATCAATCTCCCTGCCGTCTGCCGTGACCACTTTTCCCGTCGTTTGAAACTGTGTATCTTCGCTCTCTTCATATGCATAATACTCGGAATAGGAAAAGGTTGCCTGTCCGCCGGCATTATAACCGGATACCGCCATACTTCTGCCACGGTATCGTTCCTTCCCCTGCTCTCCGTAAAAAATCGCGTGCAGCCGCTGCAGGATATAGTACAGTGTCTGCTGTCGTATCTGCTCGATAGATTCCGTCTCTGCCGACTGCGAAGGCTGTGTTGTTCTGGTAATGGTACCGGAGCGGTTTTTTATGCTGCTATGCATACTGTCACCATCGATCATTCCGCTGTCAAAACCTCTTCGTTTTGCCCGTCCGTTCAGCATATCCCGAAAAGAAGCTCCTCTTACGCTCTCCTCCGGCATTTTCCGGCCCCAGCCGAATACTGTCTGACTGCCCTGCTCCGTTCTGACCTGATACCGCCGGGATGCGTCCATCGAAACATTACTGTTTTTGATGATCATATTGACCTCCTTCTTTTATTTCATGACCACCTTTCTTTTCCGTTCGTTCCGTCTCCCGTCATGAAAAAATGATGAAGCCGACAGGATCTCCCTATCCGGTCTGTCCCATCACCCTGTGCCCATGATCATCCTGTATTATTCAATTCTTATAAACTGCAACCGTTGCTGATATGTATATCGACCGTATACTTCCGAAAATTAAGAATGGCTGCCGGAGCGTTTTTTCTCACAGCAGCCACATTTTTTATCTTCCCTTGATCTCGATCCGGTCCAGGATCCCCTGCACTCCGACATTCTGATGTGTCAGATACATACGCGTAACATCCTCGATGAACACATTATCCGCACCCGTCTTTTTCCGTATCTTCTCCAAGGGATAGCCTTTATCAATAAACTTCATGATCTGAGAGACCAGTTCATATTTATCATCTGCGGAATCTGCTGTATCCTTCTGCTCCGCTGCCCGACTCTCCCCGGAAAGGATTGCTGTTTTTGCATGACCGTAATACACTTTTTTCGGATTCAAAGCTAACAGTTTATCCCAACTCTCACCGATCTGTGTTCCTTTATGGAGATCCAGTTCATACAACGGATTCAGATCTCCCACAAACAACTCTCCGCTGTCCAGCATAAGCGAAACACTGTCGTCACTGTGCCCGGGTGTATGAATGATCTCTCCGTCGATCCCGATCTCTTTCAGAAAATCTCTGCTGTCTTTGCAATTAACAAAACGCACTTTACTGTCATTGACCGGAAAGAAACGGTTTCTCTTTTCCTTTTCAAAGATTGCATCCGAACTGTGAATATAATCTTTCTGTACATCCATCGCAATGATCGTTGCACCTTTATCCGCGATCTCCTGCGCGATCCCGCAATGATCCGGATGAAAATGCGAGATCAAAAGACAGTCGATATCCTGTACCGGGATATGGATCGCGCCGCAGCTCTGACAAAACAACGGAAACGTTCCGGCCCACCCGGTATCAAATAACAGTTTTCCTTTGCTTCCTTCGATCAGATAAGTATTGGTATTGGAATATTTCAATTCATATATTTTCATATCGTAAAAACCTATCGCCGTCTCTCAATGCCGCGTTCCTTATAATGTTTTTCCTTCTCGGCATACATATCTGCATCCGCAATATGTTCCAGTTCATCCACCGTGGCTCCGTCGTGTTCTTTATGCGCCGCATAACCTATGGACATTGTGATCTCATCCGTATAGATCCCATGCCATTCCTTCGCTTTATTCTTGATATCATTACGCAGGCTTTCCGGATCACCGGTATGAACTACTGCCATAAACTCATCGCCACCGGTACGGTAGACCTTTCCCTTCTTTCCTACAGACAGAGCAAGACAGTCCGCCGCACCCTTGATCAGCTCATCCCCGGCCGCGTGTCCCTTGGTATCATTTACCGTCTTCAAACCGTTGACATCAACAGAGAATAACACAACGTCATCCGCAAGTTTACTCTCCCGGATTTCCCGAAGATCTTCGTCATAACATCTGCGGTTGAACAGCCTGGTCATTTCATCGGTCATGGAAATACGGATCAGATACTCTTCCCGCCGTTTTTCTTCATCCACATTTCTGGTAGT
>JAFWRC010000049.1 GCA_017508825.1 Lachnospiraceae bacterium | reverse complement strand
GGTGGCAGAGCATGTCAATGCCAAAGAAGACTGTGAGATCATCTTTGTGCGCAATGCTACGGAGGCACTCAACCTGGTGGCGTATTCCTATGCCATGACGAATGTGCAGGAAGGTGACGAGATCGTGGTCACGGTCCTGGAGCATCACAGCAACCTCCTGCCGTGGCAGATGGTGGCGGATGCGAAGAAGGCCAAACTGATATTTCTCGAACCGCAGGAAGACGGGATCATCACGAAAGAGATGCTTAAGTCCGCGATCACATCCAAAACAAAGATCGTGGCTATGACCATGGTCTCCAATGTACTGGGCAAGGTGACACCGGTGGCCAATGCCGCAAAGCTGGTACATGCCGCAGGGGCGGTACTGGTACTGGACGGCGCCCAGGGCGTACCGCACCAGGCCGTGGATGTGCAGAAGCTGGATTGTGACTTCCTTTCCTTTTCGGGACATAAGATGCTGGGGCCTATGGGCATCGGCGCTTTGTATGCAAAGAAAGCTTTGCTGGAAAAAATGCCGCCGTTTTTGCGTGGTGGTGAGATGATCGAATATGTCACACGAAACAGCGCAACCTATGCGGAGCTGCCGCACAAGTTTGAGGCAGGTACGGTGAATGCGGCTGATGCCGTAGGTATGGCAGCCGGTATCAAGTATCTGCAGCAGGTGGGCTTTGAAGAGATCGAAGCGCAGGAGCAGAAGCTGGTATCCATCCTGCTGGAGGGGATGAAGCAGCTGCCCTATGTGCAGGTGTACGGACCGGCGGATGCGGCACTGCACAGCGGCATCGTGACCTTTAATATCGAAGGCTGTCACCCGCACGATATTTCCACGGTGCTGGATGATGAGCACATCGCGATCCGAGCCGGCCATCATTGCGCACAGCCGCTGATGGAGTACCTGCAGGAAAAATGCCATATGGAATTCCGCGCTACCGCCCGCGCCAGTGTTTATTTCTACAACACAGAAGAAGAAGCGCACCGCTTCGTGGAAGCCATGGGCAAGATCCGCAAGTGGCTGGGATTCTAAAACATAAAGCAAGCGATAACTACTTGCCTTCCCCTTGAGATACAGTGTAGGCTATAATTATCTTGCCTTCCCCTTGAGGGCGCTGTGTGCCGGTGGCACACGTTTAGCGCGGACCGAGCCGGCAGGCGAGACAGGCGGCCGAAGGCCGGATGAGGTGGAAAAGTACAGGCAGAGGTTACTGATAGGAGTATCGATTCATTATGGAATTAAAAAACTTATACCGCGAGATCGTTAACGAGCATAACTTGCATCCGTCCCACAAGGGCGATATGGAGCAGCCATCCATGATCTTAAACGGCGTGAACCCCAGCTGCGGTGATGATATCTATCTGCAATTGAAACTGGATGAAAACGATATGGTCGTGGACGGGATGTTCAACGGCTCCGGCTGCGCCATCTCCCAGGCGTCTGCCGATATGATGCTGGATGTGATCATCGGAAAATCCAAGGATGAGGCGCTGAAACTGGCCGAGACCTTTATGGGTATGGTGCGTTCCACGGCGGATCCTTCGGAATTTGAAGCACTCGAAGAGGCGGCAGCGCTGGAGAGCATCGCGCATATGCCGGCCCGTGTCAAATGTGCGACATTGGGATGGAAAACGATGCAGCGGATGCTGCGCGACGGCGAGAGTGAAGCACCCGTATCTACGGAAAACGAGTGATCATAAAAAAGCCCCGAGGGGCTTTTATTGCCTTATAGGAAATTGCTCTGCAATTTCCTATGGCAAAACCCTCCGGGGGATGCGCACTCGCGCGTAAGGAATGTGTTGCTGTCGCAACCGCGCTCGGCGCGAGCGTTCTGCAAGCAGAACGCTATTTTACAGATGGTAAAAACTTGCCTTCCCCTTGAGGGCGCTGTGTGCCGGTGGCACACGTTTAGCGCGGACCGAGCTGGAGGCGAGACAGGTGGCGCGCCAGCGCCGGATGAGGTGGTCTTTGAAATTTTCGTCAGTACAGATCCTCCTCCAGGATCTGCAGTTCCAGGTAATCAAACTCGATGGTTTCGATAAAATTATCCTGTGTGAAGCGGGTCCTGGCGGCGCGCTGAAACTGCTTGATGTTCTTTTCCAGCCAGATGGGCGTGGAGAGATCCAGCGTGTGGCAGGCATCTTCCAGGGCGTGCAGCACCTTGTGGGTGCGCGTATCTTCTTCGGCGCGCACGATGGTGGTCTCTTTGATCATATGTGTATTTTTCATCAGTTTTACCCATACACGCATAGCTATATCCTCCGCCCCAGCGGGATATCATAATTCCAGGGCCGTATCTGTTCGTAAGCGTACGATGCGGCCAGTACATCTTCATCGCGGAATTTCCGCCCGATGATCTGCATCCCGATGGGCAGACCGGCCTTGGTAAGACCTGCCGGTACGGAAGCGGCGGGATTGCCGACAAAGTTGGCAAAAAATGTTTCGCAGAAGCCGATCAGCGGCTCTACCTTATGGCCGCAGACTTCATCCGGTCCTTTGGTGTTGCCGGCCGGATCGTTTTTGACCGGCGGGCAGATGGTCACGGGAGAGAGAATCAGGTCGTAGTCAGCAAAGGTATCCTCAAAGGCATCCAGCATCTCTGTGCGCAGGTCGTTGAAATAGCGGTAGTCCAGGATGGTGCTCTCCAAAGCCTTCTGGTTCCAGTAGATAAATTCCTCCGGCAGTTCGTCGGCATGGTCACGCAAAAGATCCAGACCGTTTTGCTTCCAAAGCTCCATATCGATGGCAGTGTCGATGCTGATGGCGCGGCACCACAGTTCGGCGTATTCGTTGGAGCTGTGTGGGAAATGAAAATGTACGGGTTCCACGATGGCGCCGGCTTCCCGCAGGGCGTAAGCTGCTTTTTCCACCAGGTCTGCCACTTCCGGATCCACCGGGAAGATGTCAAAATCCGGTGTGTAGGCAATCTTCCGTCCCTTGATCCCTTGCTTCATCAGCTCGGAAAATCTCCGGAAAGGGTGGGGCAGGCTCAAAGGATCCTTCGGATCGTACTGCGCCATATATTCCAGCATAAGAGCGCTGTCTTCCACGCTTTTGGTGAGACAGCCGTTGGTGCAGTAGGGGTGTGTTGCGGTCCAGCCATCGGGGCGGCAGACGGAAGGTACCGTGCCGACCGAAGCTTTGAAACCGTACAGATTGCACCAGGAAGCCGGGATGCGGATGGATCCGCCACCGTCTCCGCCTTCGCCCATCAGGATCAGGCCGTCAGCTACCGCAGCAGCCGTTCCCCCGGAGGATCCGCCGGAATTATAATCTGTGTGATACGGATTGCAGGTTGCGCCATACAGCCTGTTATCGCAGGTCCCGCGGAAACCAAAAGCTGGCGCATTGGTCTTGCCTATGGCGATGGCGCCGGCTTTGGCAGCGGCTGCATAAAAAGCGGAATCCGCGGCATCTTCCATGATGAGTGACGCAACCCCACCGTGGGAATTGGTCCAGCCTTTTTTGGAAGGCAGGAAGTCTTTCAGCGCGATGGGCACACCCGCAAAAGGACCGACCTGCTCCCTGCGGGCAAGTTGGTCCTCCAGTTTCTTTGCATCATTTAATGCTTCTTCAATTTTCAGGTAAGTGAACGCGTGTAAGCTCGGATCGCGTTCCTCGATACGTTCCGCAAAATAGCGGATCACTTCGGTCGGAGAGATCTCGCCGTTTCCGACCAGGCGGCCGAGTCCTGCCGCAGTGTATCGTTCCAGTTCCAT
The DNA here is from genome assembly GCA_017508825.1 of Lachnospiraceae bacterium. Taxonomy (GTDB): domain Bacteria; phylum Bacillota; class Clostridia; order Lachnospirales; family Lachnospiraceae; genus NK4A136. The sequence goes on along the minus strand of JAFWRC010000049.1, from coordinate 3,293 downwards.
AGTAAACTCCTAGGCTGCCTTGCGGCGGTATTCGATATAGGTCTTGCCGATGCCGGCAGCTTCCCAGTTTTTGGATACCCGGTAGCCGACCGGAGAGAATACAGCTTCCAGCGCCAGTTCGATGATCATCGAGGTGATGGAACAGATGAATACCTGCGTCCAGTTCCAGCCGAAGAACACATGAGATACCAGCGCGGAGAAGATGAAGTTATCTACCCACTGGCCGATGCCGGTGGAAACAAAGCTGCGAAAAGCAAAGGCGCCGAACGTACCATTGTCGGTTTTCCTGCCGATGGCCTCATTCAATACTGAGTTGACCACAGAGGATACCAGCATCGCGATGGAAGAGCCGAGTACCACGTACCAGGTGCCGCCGAAGGTTGCGTTCAGACCGGCGTTGATGTATTCGCCGACTTCCGCATTCGGGGCGGAAAAGAAAGCAGCCCAGTGTCCCGGTGTCATGGATAATAACTTAAACACGATCACCGTCACGATGTTGATCAGCATTACCAGCATGGAGATCTTGGCCGATGCCTTTGCGCCGAATCTCTTGCAGATGCAGTCCATACACAGGAAGGAGATCCACGACAGGGCAAGCCCGGAATTGATGCAGAAGTACTGCGATGAGTACAGCTCTTTGTTTGCCATCAGGTTCATACATACAACCGAAAGTACAAAGACGGACAGAACCATGGCAGGCACATTGTTCAGAAGGACCTTGTAGTCCTCCCATTCTTTCTTTAAGTATTTCATTTTCTTTCTCCTTTGGTTTTCATATTTTACAAGCAGGATATCGGACCCGAACTGCTTGACGTTGCCCACAAGCTTAGCTTGTGGGAGCCCGTCGGCTTTGAGACATCAAGAGAACGCGTGAGCGTTCTTTCCGACATCGCCCCCGAACAAAGTCCAGGCACAATGTATTCCCTATTATAAAGGGAAACAATGAAAAAACAAGTGCAAAAGAATACAATAAGAGAACGGTTTTGCGGGAAGATATGCAACAATTTGTCAAAAACGGAGCGTTGTGCTATAGTATATAAACGGAGTGGCACGCGTATGCCCCCGAGCGGAGCTCGGGGGAGCCCGCGCCGGCTTTGAGGCGCTTCAAGGATTTGCCGGCAGGCAAATCTTCCATTTGCCCACTAGCAGTAACGAACTTCAAAGGAGTACTCAAATGCTGTATCAACCGTCTGCGGATAAGGAAGAACTGGATCGCTGGAAGGAAGTGACCCTGATCTACAATTCCGCGCTGAAAGAGATCGGAACCAAACTGGAGATCCTGAATGATGAGTTTCAGGATGTTCATAAATATAATCCCATAGAACATATCAAAGCCCGTATGAAGACTTCGGAGAGCATCGTGAAGAAGCTCAAGAGCCGCGGGTATGAATCGACGATTGAGAATATGGTGGAACATGTGAATGATATCGCGGGGATCCGCGTGATCTGTTCCTTTACCTCGGATATCTACCGGATCGCCGATATGCTGGCTGCACAGGATGACCTGCGGATCCTGGCGACCAAAGATTATATCAAAGCCCCCAAGCCGAGCGGGTACAAGTCCTATCATATGCTGGTGACCGTGCCGGTCTTTTTGTCCAACCGTGTGGTGGAAGTGAAGGTAGAGATCCAGATCCGGACGGTTGCCATGGATTTCTGGGCGAGCCTGGAGCACAAGATCTACTACAAATTTGAAGGCAATGCGCCGGAGCATATCCAGCAGTCCCTGGTGAATTGTGCCAAAATCGTAGAGCAGCTGGATGCGGAGATGCTGTCCCTTAATAATGAAGTGCAGAGTTTTGTAAAAGAATGACCGACTGAGAAATGTTAACGGTTCCCGGGATCGATCCCCGGGTAAAACAATAGCCCCGTACCTTCCGGTACGGGGCTTATTGCATATCATAAACTAGAAAGGAGGTGTGCCCGGGTGGTTGTGGTTAGGAGACACCCGGGCACGAAAACTATGAAAACCTGATTTAGTGTATCCTTTTTCTCTTTGCTGTTTGCTATGATCTTATAATAAAAAACAATTATGAACTCCTTATGAACGATGGGTTAAAATACTGTTAAAGTGACGATAAAACAATGTGAACAAGCTGGATAATATGTAAAAAATACACAAAAACACAGGGCGGCAGGATTGGCAGTTTTTATCAGTTTACAGCATTTCGTTGTTGTAAAAATAAGGCATTTTTGATAAAATAAAAAAGATTTTGGGGTTGCAGAACGCCCAGCCATGTAAAGGAGAAAAAAGATGGATAATTTCATGGACAAATTGGCGGAAAAGTACAATGCTCAGGATATGATCCGTGCGAATTCCCAGGCGGAAACAGCACAGATGCAGAGTCTGCAGGATCAGGTGGAAGCTTATGAAGCCGTACTGCAGGAGATGCGCAAACTGAATTATAAAAACACCGAGCTGACGGAAAAGATGTATGCTCTGGTGGATGCGAGCATCGAAAAGGTGCGCACGCTGGAGATCGAAGCCAAAGAGGGAGGTGTGGATACTGCGGAAGTATCCCGTGAAATGCACGCGGCCGTAAATGAGGCAGTCAGCGAAGCCATCAGCAATATGGATGAGACCATGGCCAGAACGCTGGCAGAATCCCTGCAGCAGCCGACGGCGGAGATGCGTCAGTCCAACGAGCAGATCATCGGCGTCAAGGACGAGCTGCACAGCACCAGGGATGAAGTGATCAGCATCAAAGACGAAGTGATCGGCGTCAAAGAAGAGATGAGCGGGGTACGTGATGATATCCGCGAGATCTCGGCAGCGACGGATCTGCTGATCGAAACACTGACCGAACAGGAAGAGGAGAAAGCTCCGCAGGAGCTTATGGATAAGCTGCAGGAACTGTCTGCGCAGATCGAAGCACTGAAGGCGGAAGAGAAGCCGGCAGAAGCGCCGCAGGAGATCATGGACGGATTGCGTGATCTGTCCGCGCAGATCGCAGGCCTGAAGACAGAGGAAAAACCGGCGGAGGCACCGCAGGAAGTGCTGGACAAGCTGGAAGAGCTGTCTATGCAGATTGAAGACCTGAGAACGGCAGAAAAGCCGGAAGAAGTGTCCAATCAGGATATTCTGGAAGCCGTACGCAAGTCGGACAATACTGCGATCGAAGGCATCGGCGCGGTAGCAGCAACGGTAGCTGCCCTGAAGGACAGCAATAAGGCGCCGCAGGAAGTGCTGGATAAGTTGCAGGAACTGTCCGCGCAGATGGAGAGCCTGAAGGAGGAAAAGCCGGCAGAAGCGCCGCAGGAAGTGCTGGACAAGCTACAGGAACTGTCGATGC
>JAFWRC010000048.1 GCA_017508825.1 Lachnospiraceae bacterium | reverse complement strand
CCCTGCCTGCTCCGCCTGTTTCTTCGCTTCGTGATCGACGCTGTCAAAGTCCAGATCTGCGTTTTTGTCCGCCTGCAGGATCACCTCGGAAGCCTTTTCTTTCTGCATCTCCGTTTGTTTGAAAATGCCTGTGGTATCGGCGCCGCCCTCCAGCACCACACTGTCCTTTTCCCTTTGGGGTATGGCCGGTTTGAACAGATCCTTCACATGATCCGGTCCGGTCGGTAAAGTAAAATCGCCGGCTCCCCCTAGAAATGTCGGTATGCCATAATTCGACAGCGGCACCTGCACCGTTCTAACCTGCTTTGCTGATGCTCCCGGAAATCCAAGCAATTCCCCCACCAGCCCAAACACCGTCTGCGGCAGCCAACCGGAAAATGCCTTCAAAAATGCACTCTGGAAAATACTCGGCTTGGGATCCTCTGCCTCTGCGCTATAGGAAGCCGCGTCGTCTTTCGCCTTTTTCTCGTGCTTCTGCGTCAGGGCAATATCTTTGCCCAGCTTCTTCGCCTCTTCGGTCTCGCCCTTGCCTTGCTTTTGCATCTCCTGCTGCTTCGGCTTTAACAGATTTTCCCTGCGTTTATAGGCTTCATCCGCATAGCGGTCTTCAACCTGCGCCGCCACTCTATTGCGATCCTTACTTACCTGTGACAAATGATCGCCCATTTCCTTTTGCAGATCTTCCAGAGGCTTTTTGTCATCCCCCTCCTTCAGATCCTTGCGCATTTTGTCAATGCGTTCGGCCAGATCCCTGGTTTTCTTATTCTGTTCTTCAAACAGGTCATGGTTCTCAAGAAGACATCCCTCCTCGATCGCCTTATGCATCTTTTTGTCCCACTCCTCCTGCGGCATATCCGCATCCTTGCGGAGTGCCTCCATGGTATCCTCATTTTCTTTTTTCAGTTCTTCGAGGCTCTTTTCCGATGCTTCTTTTTTGGGTGCTTCTTTTTTCTCTTCTTTCTCCGGTGCTTTTTCCGGTTCTTTCTCTTCCTTCTCCGGAGCCTTTTCCTCCTTCTCAGGTTCCTTCTCCGGTTCTTTTTCTTCTTTTTCCAGAGCCTCCTTTTTCTTCGATTCCGGAGCAAATTCGGTACGCTTCTCACGGTCGTCATTCACTAGGCCTTCGACCTTTTCATCGATCTCCTTCTCGGCCTGTGCCATCTTTTTGTCCGCTTTTTCCAGTGCTTCCGCCAGATCTTTTAACAGCTGCGGATCCGGTTTTTCCCCCTGTACCGCCGCCGCGATATTCTCCCGGATCTCCTTGATCTCCTTCTCCATTCTCCGTATATCGGGCATCTGCATATACTGGGATTTATAGGACTCCGTCATCTCCTGACGCCATTCTTCCTCCGTCAGTGTCATATCTTCCATGATGGCATCGATCTCACGTACTTTTTCCTTCGGCATGGTTATACCTCCTTATAAACTCCCATTTGGGAGAATTCATTGGCTTCGCGCTATCCCCTTGGCTTCCCCTCAAGGGGAAGGCAAGAGTACTATTCCTTTTTGTCTCCTGTATTCGCCGTATCATTATCGGTAGTTCCGGTATCATTTGTATCGTCATCATCGTCGTCCTGCTCCTCCATATCCTCGTAGAGACTGCGGCCGCCGAAACTCTTCACCGATACCAGTTTCCTCTTTCCGGTTTCCTTGTCCAGTTTGTACGCGCGGTTGGAGGTAAAGCCCTTGCGTGCCACTACGTGATAGTTGCCTGCCTTGTCGCGGTCGTAGACGGAGGTGCTGCCCAGGAAGTTGCGGTGGGTCATGACATATTCCGCCGTACCGTCTTCCCTGACATTCTTCGCATAATGCACACCCAGCTTGCTGTGCGTCTCCACCTTGCCGGTGTCCGCATCAAAGCGCTTCTTTAAGCCGATGGCGGAGCAGTTCGCCACATACATGCCGCCCAGCGTGCGCTTGCCGTTTTCGTCCACCTGCTCGGTGCGCTTCAGCTGCATGCCCTTAGTAACACGTACTCTTGCCACCTGCAGTTTGCCTTCGGCATTCCGCTTAAATTTCACAAACGGTACCGCCAGCTTGTCGATCTTTCCGTCCGCACCGCGCTTCCAGCTCAGACCGAATACGTTACCTGCTACCGAACCGTCCTTCTGCATACCGAAGTGGAAGTTCTTGCCCAGATTGATCCCCCAGCGGTTCTTGCCGTCCGGACCTGTGCCCTTGACGAACATGCCGCCCAGGTAACTCTTCTTTACCTGGCCCTTGTTCTTGTCATCCTTCTTTGCCGCATCCTTTCCGTCCTTCTTAAGTGCGTTCTTCGCTCCGGACTGAGCGGCACCGGTTACGCTCTTTGCTCCGGTCTTTGCCGCGGATGCCTTCGCCGTTGCCGCCGCCACAGCTGCTGCACCGGAACCGCCACCACTGTCTCCGCCGGAGGACGAACCGGAAGATTTACCGGAGAAATTATTGCTATCGGACTTTTCGCCGCCCTTGCCCTTCTTTTCCTCGTTATCCTTGTCTTCCTTATCCTTCTTCCGCTTCTTATCAAAGAGGCTTGCCGCCTTGCCGTAAGTATATTTTGCAGCATCCCAGCCCATCTGTCCGGCCTTCAATGCATTGGAAACCGACGAAGCATTGGCACTGCTCTCCAGGTTGGCTGCCGCGCTGCTGATAAAGCCGGTGATCACCGGTCCCACATCCTTGATCATAAAGGCGCCGCCACCCAGCATGATCAGGCGGATCAGGTAATGCGCCGCCGGTGTACCGGTACCGAACTGCACACCACCATCCATGATATAGGGGATCAGCATCAGATAGACCTCCATACCGATCATCAGCCCGAAGGCGGAGAAAAAGGTACCGATGTACAGATCCTTCCATCCCTCATATTTCTTGCCCTGATCGAGCGGATAGGTACAGGCAAAGACCGGTCCCGCGACCGTCAGGAGAAACAGATGGAAAATACGGGTGATGAAGGTGAGTGCGCCGCGCCCAAGCATAAAGAAGAACAGCAAAAACAGTGCCACGCCGATCAGGTAATCGATCTCCCGGATATCAAAATCGTCTTTGGCCACAAATTTGTCATTCTTTTTTTCCCAGAAATTCTTTACCGCCGGTGACACCTCTTTCCCATTTTTAAACGCAAAATCACTGTAATAATACTGTCTGCGGATGGAGTCCGAGATCCCCGGCATCTCAGCCTGAAACTTGCTGTTGATGTTGTAAGCGGGATTCCAGGCGGCATCCATGGTGCTCACGACAAAGATCGCGCGTCCGATGGTGGTCTTTGTACCGCGGTAGGATGTATTCGACTGCGCCGCCTGCATATTGCTGATGCCGGTGCTGACGGAATTGAGCACCACGCAGGTGCCGATCATCAGCGAAACGCAGACAAAAGGCACCAGGATCATATGCAGAAAGCCGTTAAAGATATCCCGCAGCACACGGTTTAAGGGGTGCTGCACCTCGTTGCCCAGCTCTCCGATGGAACGGATCACCGAGATCATGGAAAATACAAGCAACAAGGCAAAGGAAACGCCGATCATCAGCCAGATGGCACGCCATACCGGCGACATCTGAAACAGTGCCAGAATCAGATAGGTATCTTTTCCATTGTACTTTACAGTGGTGATACCGCCGAAGATATTGAAGCAGTCGCCGACCCAGTCCAGCACCTGCAGTCCCTTGACATAAAACTCAAACAGGACATCCACAAGGATATCAAAGACCATCTTGGCAATGGTCTGGAACATAGGGAAAAAGACATTCACAAGAAGAGGCTTTAACACCTCTTCAAAGAGAAAGGCCAGGATCTCATTTAGTATGCCGGCAAGAAATTCTATGACCGGACGCAAAATGTTATCAAAAACCCAGTCAAATATTTTGCTGAAGAGACCAAGATATACCGGTTCCATTCGTTTACTCCGTGTGTTTTATTGTTTCGAAATCCAAAATACCGTCATCGTTATTGTCCGGCTGCGGTTCCCGAGATGTTCCGAGCCCCTGTTTTTTATACACGATCCACAGGATACGCAGGCTGCAGCCCAGTAGCGCCAGGGCGATCGTAATGAGCGGGATCAGCAGTTTTTTCAGTTCACTGCTCATGATGCCTGCGAAGGAAAACATACCGCCGATGTATAATTCCGCCGGAGTCTCATCCGGATCGTTCACGGTCAGGTTCTTCCCATCCTCCGTCCGAAGCGGTTCCAGCACCATGGTGCCTTCCTTGTGCCCTGCGAAGTCTTTTAAATCATAGCCCTCTTCTCCGGGCAGGGCAATGTCAGCAAGCCATGCCGCATAGCCGGTCTTATGCTCCGGCCCCGCCAGCCAGATGAGCTGCTCCGACTGCGGGTCCAGCACCACCAGCGAAAACTCTGTTGCATAGGCATATCGCCCGGTCACTTCCGAAAGGTATGCTGATAACGCCTGCCAGTCCGGCCGCTGCTCTACGGCTTCGTATCTTGCCAGCAATACCACCTGTTCATCCGCCGTATAATCCTTTGTGGCTTTCTGCGGTGCATCCGCACGGATCTTAAGCAGCTCCTCCGCTGCCGTCTGCGCCGCCTGCACATCCGCTGCTTCCGCCGCCAGTTCTGCCACTGCTCTGGTACCCTCCGTGACCAGACGGATATTGTGGAGTGCCCACAGCCACAGCATGATCAGGAATCCCGCCAGCCCCGCAAACAGGATCCAGAAACGCACGCAGCGCAGCAGTTTCTTTTCCAGCGGTTCGATGTCCTCTCCCCGCGGCCGGCCTTTCCGGCGCGGTGGGGATGTCTGTTCAGTTACTTCCGGTTCTGTATTTTCCATTCTGATCCTTATCTGCTGCCTGCCGGTTTCGGGGTGGGCAGTGGGGTCGGTGTCGGGGTAGCACCGATCTGCGTACTGCTGTAGTTCTGCATCTGATTTTCCCCGTTATCCGAACTGTTCACGATCACGCGTCCTTTCAGGATATGTCCCAACGCCTCATCCCAGGTGCTGTAGCCCAGGTTCTTCTGTGGGAATGCCCGCTTCTGCTGCGTGATCGTCTCGTAATACGTGGCGTTGTTTTTGAGCGCCTGCCAGCGTGTTGACTCGTTCTGCTGATACAGCCAGACGTAGAAAGCGTCCCTCTCTTTGTCATTTTTCAGGTGATACTCGATCATCAGCGCTTCGAGATCCAGCTGTGTTTCACAGAGTGCCAGCTTTGCCTCGATCTCCCACCATAACTTCTTGTCCGCATAGGATAAGGAATCAAAGTTCTTGGAAGTGAAGAATCCTCCCATCGCCATAAACAGTCCCACATCGTCCTGTGCGACCGATACTTCCGCCATGGGATTGCCTGCATTGCGCAGTACCACCCCCAAAGCTTCGTTCCAGGTATAACCAAGCCCCTTTTTCGCCATCCCGGATTGCAGATCCGCGATGACCTCATAGCAGGATGAGCGCATCATCGCCATCTTTCTCGCATCATCATCCGCATAGATGCCGTTCGCAAAGGTCAGGTAGGCCTGCTGGTAGTTCTTGCATTCCGCACGCTCTACCCTATATTTGATGATGATCTCCTCCAGCTGCCAGCGGTAGGATGCCTTGCCCACTTCTGCCGTGATGGTATCCCATTTGGCCTGCTGGTCCGCGGTCAGTCCGGCACGGGTCACCGGCTCGCTGCCGAAGATCTCGGACATACGGAAGAACAGCTCCATGCCCTCGTTCTGCAGCACGGTAAACGCATCCACGGAATAATCCGGGCTGACTTCCTTAAATAAGGCCGCAAGATACTCGTTCCACCGGTCATCACCGAAATTCACGCCACCGTTATAGTCCGACTTGTTACTCTCATCCAGGATATTCCAGCTGTTCAGACCGTCGTCATCGCCGTTTTCTCCCTTCGGGGTAGGCGTAGGTGTTGTACGTTTTCCGCTCTCACCGTCATCCCCGCTTCCGGGCTTCTGTGTCGGGCTCGGCCAGCCATAAGGCGTGGGTGTCGGCGTGCCGCCCCAGCCGTAAGGCGTCGGGGTTGCAGTAGGTCTGCCCTGCGTCGGTGTCGTTCCCCAACCATAAGGTGTCGGCGTGGGGCCTCCCGAAGTCGGTGACGGCCAGCCATAAGGCGTCGGCGTAGGCGTATTCCTGCCCGAAGTCGGCGTCACTCCCCAGCCGTAAGGCGTCGGAGTTGCCGTAGGCCCTCCCGAGGTCGGTGACGGCCAGCCATAAGGCGTCGGCGTAGGCGTATTCCTGCCCGAAGTCGGCGTTACTCCCCAGCCGTAAGGCGTCGGGGTTGCAGTAGGTCTGCCCTGCGTCGGTGTCGTGCCCCAGCCATAAGGTGTCGGCGTGGGGCCTCCCGAAGTCGGCGACGGCCAGCCATACGGCGTCGGTGTCGGCGTAGTTCTGCCCGAAGTCGGCGTTACTCCCCAGCCGTCCGGTGTCGGGGTAGGCGTTCCTCTTCCCGAAGTCGGCGTAGGGTTTTCTCTGCCCGAAGTCGGTGTCGGCCTCCATCCTTCCGGGGTCGGCGACGGCCAGCCATAAGGTGTCGGCGTAGGCGTATTCCTGCCCGAAGTCGGCGTTACTCCCCAGCCATACGGCGTAGGGGTAGGGGTCATCCTTGCATAGGTCGGGGTTACTCCCCAGCCGTATGGAGTAGGCGTAGGCCCGCCCGGTGTCGGTGACGGCCAGCCGTAAGGGGTCGGCGTAGGGGTAGGGGTTATGTGTTTCTCGTCGTCATCGCCGTTCCCCCCCGTCGGAGTAGGCGTAGTTGTACTTATTGTAGGTTTTCCGTTCTCATCCCCGTTGCCGTTTCCATTGCCTCCCGAAGGGGTCGGCGTTAGAGTCGTTCCCCAGCCATAGGGCGTAGGGGTAGGTGTCCCTTTTCCAATGATCTCATCGCCTTCACTGTTGCCGCTGCCTCCGGTGGGCGTAGCCCCCCCGGGCGGTTCCGGGATCACGGAATTGGTAGGTCTTGGGATATGGTCCTGCCCGTCACGGCCGCCTTTGCCATCCCCCGATCCTTTCAGTGCAAGGATCAACAGGAATATAATGCCCGCAAGGATCACGACCCCTACGGCCACCCAGAGAAAGACATTCCTGTTGTTGCGCTTTTGGTTCATGTGATAGATTTACCTCTATTGTCCTGCGTTTTCCTGCTGGCGGAGAGCGGTTAAGTACTTGTCTTCCAGGTCATCCGAGACTGCCTTATAGAAATCACTGTCGCTGAAATCCGTGGCATCGCCCTGTTTTTCCATCATGTCGTACAGTTCATCGTTGATCTTGTCGCTCTGCAGACTTAAGTTGCGCTGCTGTGCCTTTTCCGTATTCATGAGTTCATTCATGATATCGGTATTCACCTGAGTGCTGCTCCAGTCCTTGTACTGGCTGCGGTAAGCCGCATATTCATCCACATAGAGCGTTCCACTGAAATTCGTCACGAAGTACAGCCCTTTCTTGGTCGCGCCGGTACTGTTGCCCTCATTGTTCAGGATCTCCTCACCGTCCCAGGTCGGATCATAGACATGGATAAACGAATTGTTCACCTTGTCGTTATAGACATAGCGTTTGCCGCCGTCCGTTGCCGCGTCGTATTTATGTACGCCCGCCAGTCCGGTGATGCCATTTAACTGCGGCGTATATAAATCTTTCAGATAAAAATCGGACAGCACGATCTGTACCATGGTCATCTCCAGCAGGCTCTGGTAGGACGCGTTGAAGAGCTGTCCCTCATAGCGCAGATACCGCCAGTTGTTATCCAGTTTCGTGGGATTGATCCCCAGGAATGTATAGATCTCCGTCATCGCCGCGCGCTGCCCGTCATAGTTCGCACGTATATTCTTCAGCACGTTCACGGAGTCATCCGTAGGTTTATCGATGCCGTATTCCTTACAGATCGCCTGCAGTTCCGGATAGGCCTCTTTTTCATAATCCCCGGTGATCAGCTTCTTCGCACGCGCATATTCCGCGTCATTCGCATTCGGCTTTACGATCTCCACCTTTATGACTGCATTATTCGAAGATACGATCGAAGTATCATCCTCGGATATATTCTTTGCTTCATTCCCGGATAATGTCGTCGTCCGGATGGTATGCGTCTGGGTCAGGAAGTAGTTCCGCAAGCTCTCCAGATACTCGCTCACTGCTGAATTTCCGTGCTGATCCACCAGATCTCCGAGATTCAGGTCATATACCCTCGCCATGCACACATCTGCTTCACTGTAGCTGTACTGCTGCGTCTGGAAGCCCACCACCTTGTAACCGTTTCCATTGGGGAATACACGGAAATAGGAGCCGTCCAAAAGCTTCATGATGCGTCCCTGCTTCTGCCAGGACTGTGCACCGGTGCTGCCGTTCAGCACATACAGCAGATGCAGACCGCCGTCGTTGGAGAAATACAGGAAGCGCTTCAGATCATTGCCCACCGGCTGGATATTGTCCGAGGTCAGGTTATACATAGCCTCATCACTGTTTAAGACCTCCTCGGCATGCTGCAATGCCTCTTCCTCCAGGGTGGAGCCGGTGGTATTGGAGGACACATCCCCGTTTTCTTCCTTCAGCAGATAGCCGGCAGTAAGTCCCTTCAGTTCATCCACCCGCAGTTCTGCCGTAGCACGGTATGTATTATCCTTTTTTTCATAAATACGGATCACCTGGTCGGTAAAGTAGGCCACGATCTTTTTGCCGCCCACTTCCCAGATGCCCAGATCCTGTGCCTCGCCGGGCACCATACGGTCATAGATCACACCGTTACAGCCCTGCTTCTCCACCTGCAGGGTGCCGAACTTCTTCTCGCTTTCCGCCCCGGAATAAAAGTTCCAGTAATTGTTATTCAGATAATAGGTATGCAAAAACCACCAGTAACTGAAGATTGAAGTCCGCCATCCGTAATCCGTACCTCCCGTCTTGATGGTCTGCCCGGAGGCATTGTCATAGATGGGATATTTCGTTTCGCGGTATTCTTTGATCCACCACCATGAACTGACATAGACACTGTCCTCTGCCAGGCGTTTGCCGTTTACACTGTAATAAGTAAGAGCGTTCAGATCCCCGGCGCCCGCCTTTACCGTATTGCCTACCCATGTCTCGCCCACATTGCCGATGTAGCAGCCTTCGGGATACATCATACGGTACTGCACCGGGATCGCCACTGTCGCTTTTTTGGAAAGGAAGGATTCCACCTTGCCGGCAGTATTTCCGCTGGCAGTATTTCCGCTGGCAGTATTTCCGCTGGCAGAATCATCCTTTAATACCCAGTCGTAACTTAAGCTGATATCCTTCTTGGCCTGCAGTGTCATGACCGGCAGCTTGAAACTTCCGTATCCGTCATTTAATATAGTCATGTACTGTGAAGAAGCATTTCCGCTCGCATCCCACTGGGTTCTTTTAATGATGGTATAGGGCATATTCACCCCCAGCCTGTATTGAGCACTTATATCGTATTTAGAAGTACTTTGATCCAACCAGTATTTGCTGTTCAGACTGTCGTGGTAGTAATATCGTCCGGCATAGTAGGGATTGTCATATACCATATCAGAGGCATTCTTCGCCTCCAGACCACTGCCATCTGCCTTGGCCTCAATGCGCCCGGATCCTTCTGAAAAAAACATTAACATCCCCCAACCATAGTTTGTACCATTTGTAAAATACGAAGCAGAGACCAGAGGCTGGGCATGCCCCTTAATCGGTTCACAGCCACTGACGGAATAATTGCCATTGTTTTCCTTATAATCCCCGATATTATAAGACGCATAATCTTTTCCGCCAAACAGACCGGGTTTCAGATCCAGAAGCATTTTACCCTGGCCGTTAAGTGTTGATACCAGTTTTCCGCACGCATAATCCTGATCCTCCCGCAACTGGTTCAGCAAACTAGCCTGCGAATAATCATACCAATGTTGCGCATTATACACAACAACCTGGACACCATAATTCCTGGTCTCCCACACTTTTCCATCTGTATTCAAAACTTTCACTCTATGAATCGTCGGTCCGCCGGCCAGGGAATACTCAAATGCCCCGCCCTTATTTGCGGTAAAGCCGGTGAAGTTGTTCAGATTGGTCTGCACACCATCTGCATTATAGAATTCCAGGATCAGATTGTCTCCGGAATGCTTATCGACGGCATTGGCGCTAACCACTACAGATGGATCCTTTTTCAGACGCGCCAGTGTCTCATCAAAGGTTTCGTATCGTCGGATCACGTTTCCGGACACATCTTTTGTTTCAATTTCCTGCCGCTTTTCAGTATAATTAAATACCTCCTGGCGGTGGTTGATGGCATTTCCGCTCAGCGCATTCCATGCCTCCGCCTCCATCTCGGAGTAAAAGTTCATACCGTTTGTTCCGCCGATCTCGATGCGGTTAACAGAGAAGGTGCCATGGAAATAAGTGATGTCGCCCACACTCTCCGGATCGTCACCCTGGGCATCATCATTTTTATTTTCTTCCACTTCCTTATCCAGCTGCTTCTCCGCCTGCTTGTCCGCCTGGTCAAACTCCTGGTCCGACACCTCCATATTGAGGGTGAAATAGGGCACGCCCCTGTCATCCAGTTCCACATCCGCCACAGTATAGCGCCAGTACGGATGCCAGCCGTAGATCCGGTTCATTTCATTCGCCTTCTGTTGGATCACGGAACGGTAGAAACCGCAATAGACCAGGTTGCCCCACTGGTCATAGAGATAGAGATAATCATTGGCAAATACAAAATAGTTTTTGCCGGCACTGTTTATATTTGTATTTGCGGTCATACCGCCGTTATTCCTCGCTTTGCTGTTCTGGACACCGCTTCCCAGCCCCGCCTTGCCTGCCAGACAGCGCATATCATTCTGCTTATCCTCCTCCGCGGTAAAATGCTTGCTGAAAAAAACGGTATACTCTCCCGTATCCGGCTGATAGCTCATCAGCACCAGCTCACCGCCGTCCACATCCTCTTCGCCGTTCGGACGGTCGATGATCAGATTGCCGCTGATGGTGCCGTTTTTACTGACGGACAACCCCGTATCCTCGACCTCCGGATATTTACTGTCCGTATAGTTCTGGCTGACCGCATTTCCGCTCACATCCTTTATCTTCATATAGGGGGTGTAATAGGCATAGACAAAGCGTTGGGTGACCTCGTTGTAATCGATCACCTTGAAATCGCCCTTGTAGAGTTTTTTCTGCTTGCTCATATCCACCAGATCCGCATTATAATCGTTGATGGCCTGGTTTAAGACCTGCACATCCGCCGGATTGACATGACCGGGCAGCGTGATGAAAGCACGCTTGCCGTCGATGGCGTACTTTTCGGCATCGCCGTACGCGAAAGATACATTCTTCATATAGTCCTGCACGACGCTGCTCGTTACGGGCATCGGCTGCACCGGCGCATTGGCGGTAAAGGTCAGATCCCCGTTTAGGATGATGGAGCCGCAGCCCGTCAGCAAAAAGACGCACAGCAGAAAAAGGCAGAGCCACTGTCTGTGCTGCCTGCGATCTGTCTTTTTCCACTCCCATTCAAACCGAAAACGCATAAATCTCCTCTTCCTTGCTTCTGCCCCATTTTGCAAAAAACAGCGTTCCGCCCGCTTTCGGATCGGCGCTGCGGCAAGCTGTTATTTGCAAAACAGGGCAGTACCGGCTTTCTCCTGCCGGTACTGCCTCCATTTCCAAGTCGCTCAGTTTATGAACCTGCATTAGGAGTAGGTGTAGTCTTCGTGGTCGGAACCGCCATATCGATCTTCGGATCGGTTCCCTTTCCGTTCACCCAGTTCAGCATAGGGCCGGTTGCCACACGCAGTACCACGATCAGTACGAAGATCAGTATGAAGCCGATGATGGCATTTTTTAACTGTCCCTTCGCCTTCATCTTGTCCTGCGGTTCCTCTGCCTTCGCCAGCTTCACACCCAGGAAGATGGAGTAGATGGCACCCAGGGCAACCACAATGGCCAGGATCGGACCGGTGGCGCTGTTGATCAGTTCAACGATCGGGCCGGCTGCGGATTTAAACGGATCAGTTTCAGTCAAGAGCATTTCTAACATAATGTTTCCCTCCTTGTTAAGTGGTAATTTTGTTTTGTTAAGATCATTATACAAGGGAAAGTGCAAGCAAAGTGCAAGTTTTGGACCCGTTTTTGAAAAATTTTCAAATTTTTTTTCAACGCACCCGCATATTCCGTCCTGCATAGACCGCGATCCCGACAGCGGCCAGTACTCCCAGCAGCCCAAGAATAAGAAACTGCTTCCCGGGCAGCGGCAGAGGTGTCTTTAAGGAAAACACATAGGTTCTCGTATTTCCCACAGCATCCTGCACCCGGATCTCATAATTGCCGTTGACCGCGATCTCCCCGGGAGGCAGTTCCTCTGCGACATAGTTACGCTCTATGTCCACCCTGGTACCGGTCTCCGTTGTGCGGTAATGCACCGCGGTGTCAAACTCCTTCCCATACCGGTACTCCGGCGTAATGGCCAGTGCCGGCGGCGTGGTATCCCGTACAAACTCCATCTCATAGCGCCCGCCGCCGCCCTCAAAGGCGATCCGGTAGGAGCCGTCCTCATTGGTCTGCAGGAAGCGCTTATCCTGCTCCGATATCTCCTGCTCACTGCCGTTATACGTGACCTCCACGGTTTCCATACCCTGTGGCGCCTGAATATGGCTTAAGTTCATGGTATGATCCGAATAGATGGTAAAGCAGAAGTCATAGCGATAGGCCTTGTTCACATCTCCGCCTACGTTCAGATCCCAAAAGGTCACCACATAGCTGCCGTTTTCCAGAAAAGGGCCGTTGCCTGCGCTCACCACACCATCCTTCATATAACTGAGTGTGGTGATGGCTTCCGATTCGGCGAAGCGCACCTCTCCTCGGCAGAACGCCCCCTGGGGCACATTGCACTCGATCCACTGCCCGTCCGGCAGGATATAGCGGTAATTGTTATATTCCGTATTATAATACATCAGCGTGTCCGGCTCCCGGAAGATCTCCATAGGGCGGTCGGACTGCCGGTCCAGATACTCATCCGCGATCTGTCTGGCATAGCCCTCCAGCTCGTCCAGATCCTCCTGCGTGAGGCCGCCCATTCCCGGCACATCCAGGACCATCTCTCCGGCTTCGTTCCTTGAAACCGTGCTTTCTCCGTCTTCTCCCGGCACATCGCTATCGGCTGCCAGTGCGATACTGTTGAAACACAGTGCGAAACCCAGGGCGATCACGCAGCAGAACAGACTGCAATACCTGCGCATCAGCTCCCCGCCTTTCTTGCTGTCCCCGCTGCCGGTCCGCCCGGCTCCAACGTTCCCACATTTTCCATGGAAAGCGGCTTGGATCTGGTAGGACGCTTCACGCGGCGGATCTTGCCCATCTGCATATCGATCCGCTCCAGCTCTGCCAGATTGATGCGTCTGCGGTGAGGATTCGTCTCTTTTACCTCCGCCTGTTTTGCCTCTGTTTCATCTTTCTTTACCGGACGATAGCCTTCTGCGGCACGGCGTGCTTTTTCTTTTCTCAGTTCCGCCAGTTCCCGGTTCCACATGGCCAGGTTCTTCGGACTGTCAAAATATCCCATAGTATCATTCCTCCTCATCCTGCGGGCCGACGGCCTCGTAGTAGAAATGCAGGTCAATGGCGTAATTCACCCAGCTCATCAGATACTCCTGTCCCACCCCTGACAGAAATACCAGCCCCACCTGGGGTGTGCTGCGCATTTCGGCAGCTTTCAGCTCCGTGGTGCTTAAGATGTAGAGCATCTCATCCTCTGTCACCACTCCCGCCGAGACCACGCCGCCGGAGATATCCCGTGCCAGCTGTGACATATCCGCATAGGGATTCTGTACTACATTTTCCACACCGGTCATCTCCGCCAGGCTGCTTGCCGGGATCCGCGAAGACACGCCCACCGCACAGTCTGTAAATGCCGCCAGTGTATCCAGGTAGGCGTTCTTTCCGTTCACCACATACAGACTGCCGTAGCCGTAATCATCAGATATCAGGTACTGGCCGTTATAGCCCTCCAGCCGGGTAAAGGATCCCGCTGCCAATTCCACCTCGCCGGTATTCAGCCAGCTGATGAGCTCTGCCTGATCCTTTGCATAGCGGTAATCTAAGGTTGCTTCCTCCATAGATTCATCCAACAGCCGAAGGATTTCCGGCTCCCAGCCGGCATAGAACGGATCCCCGTTCTCATCCACGATACGGAAACAGCTCCGGTCCTCCGTATCCACCAGTCCCACCACCAGGACGCCGTCATCCAGCACGGACGGAATGGCCGGTTCTTCCTCCTTCTTCTGTCCGCACGCCGTGAGGGTGAGGGCGGCTGCCACGGCTGTAATTACGAGATTCTTTTTCTTTATCATGGTTGTTTCCTGCTTTCTGTAATATATACTTGCCTTCCCCTTGAGGGGAAGCCAAGAGGGTTATGTCATCGTAAACAATTCTTCGATACCTTTCGAGGCTACGATATTGACGGCGGTACGCTCCTGCGGGGAAGTGATCACGAAGGCGCGGCCGCGGCCGTTGTTAATGATATCCTCCTGCTCGGTCTCGTTGATGGCACCGGCTTTTTCGTACAGCTTGCACAGGTCAGACATATCGTTGGGTGCCAGCGGGAAGATGAAACTGTACTGGCTCGCATTGATGATGGCCGTGGACTTTCTCGCCAGTTCCTCGGTTCCCACGAAGTCCTTGATGTTCTGTGTGATGACGATCTGCATACCGTTGTACTTACGGATACGCTTGGCCAGCTGGAACATAAAGTCGAGGGCGATCGGGTATTTCGCGTCGATGAATACGTGCGCCTCGTCGATGACTACCACGATCTTGCGCTGAGCGTTGTAGCGCATATTGTATTCACGGTTCTTGATGATCTCGTTATCCAGCCATTTCAGCACCAGCAGCATCTGCGCATTGGCGATGGTGCCGTTCTTGTTGGCCAGCAGCGACTGGAAGTTGAACACGATGAAGTTCTCATTCGTGGAAATCGTCGCTTCGCCGTTCCAAAGCTGCGAGTTACGTCCGCCGGTAGCAAACTTGCTCACGTAGTTGATGAGGATACGCAGGGCATTACGCCGGTAGCCCTCGCCGGATTTCTGGAATTCATCCAGGATCGTCTCATACAGCGCATCAAAGGTCGGGAAATCCGCCGGTGTCAGTTTGCTTAAGTCCGTATTCTCGTCGATATTGTATGCCGCATACATATTGGTGGTCACGCTGTTTAATACTTCCAGTGCGTCCGTATTGATGCCCGGCAGGATCTGTCGGTAAAACTCTTCCAAAAACTGCAGGTGGATCGCAAAGCTGTTGGCTGCTGCTTCTTCTTCGTCGCCCTCATCGTCCGCAAGGCCGGTGATGATATGGAAGGGATTTAATCGTCCCTGGGTTGCCGCACCCACATCGATGATCTTGCCGTTCATATTCTTGGCAAGCTTCGTATACTCGTTTTCCGGATCGAGGATGAAGATCTTGCTGTTCTCCGCCGCCAGCTGCGTCAGGATCGTCTTGGTCGCATAGGATTTACCGGAACCGGACTTACCGATGATGACCGTATTGGAGTTGACACGCTCGCTGTCCCTGCGGAAGAAGTTGATAAATACCGGTACACCGCCGGAATTGCCGATGTAGAGTCCGTTCTCATCATTCAGCGCACTGTATACATACGGGAATACCGCCGCCACAGAGGACGAATGGATACCGCGCTGGAATTTCTTGAAGTAATCATAGGCGGAAGGCATGGATGATGCATATGTCTCAAACTGCTGCATCATATTGTCCGTCACCTTAAATCCGTCCTCCGCCAGTTCCCGGCGCACCTCTTTTTTAAAGCCGTAGATCTTGCCATCGTTCTTTTTGGCACGACCCGACTGCGCATCCAGCAGATGCTCGGACAGCTCGTAGTCATTCGCCTGCACATAGGTAGATACATTAAAGAGGATCTCGTTCTCGCCCTGCAGCAGACGCAGCACCTCGGTCAGTGTACGGATATGTTCGCTCACTTCCATGATCTTGGAATACTTTCCTGTATTGCCGCCCTGCTCACGAAGCTCGTCGATGGAACCATCGATCTGCTTTACTGCCTTGTAGCGGTCCACCGGTGTCATCTTCATCACCACGCGTGTGCCGATCTTGTTGAAGAAGGTGGCGCCCCAGGCGTTGGTCACCATGGTCGGATAGTCCCGCAGGCGGAAATTGTGTGTCACCAGATCGTCATACTGCACGGTACGCAGGCTGAACTTGATCTTATCCGGCAGGATCCAGTCCATATATTCTTCCGGCTTTAAATTGTCCGCTTCTCTTTCGTCAAAGGTCATATCGAACTGATACTTTAAGAAGACCGCCAGTTCCTTGCCCTTTAACTGCTGGCACTCCATATTGCTGTTGGCAAAGGTGGAGATGGCATCCTCGATCTGGTTCTGCAGGAAGGCACGGTCATTGTAGCAGAACATCACGTAATGCCTTGGCTGGTATACCTTTTCACGGTAGTCAAAGGTCTCCAGCTGCGCGATACGGTCATAGACGATACCTACACGGGTAGTCAGCTCGTCATCGTTTAACAGTCCGTTCAGATATGCTTCCTTCAGATCGTTGATCTTGTTTTTCTCACTCTCGATATAATCGTCGTAGATCACCGGGCGATCCACCTTTACCAGGTTGATCACCTCATCCATCGCGCATGTACGCAGGATCGCCGCAAAGCAGCGGTCGATCACGGAATTCTGCCGGTGCTCGCTGAAGAAACGGAACTCCACGCTGGGCACGCTCATGACCACGGCACTGTAAGCGTCGCCGTACTGAATGAAATTGCCGTCGATGCCGGTGAAAGGCATGATGTCCTCCACATCAAACTCCCTCGCCGGAAAGATCTTGGACCAAAAGCCGCCCTTTTTCTTCGGCATTTTGTACTTCTTCCCTGCGGCCGCTGCTTCTGCCATACGCTTTGCGATCTGATCTGCGGACTGTGCCTCTTCGGCTTCACGCACGGATTTCTTTGTAAACTCGCGCTTGCGTCCCAGATAACGGATCAGGTAGAGCAAAAAGAGATATCCCTTATCGTCGTCGATCGGCACCACCATAGAGACGGTCAGCAATAATACGATGACCATCATGATGTATTTGCCGGGCAGGTTGGAAAACATGAGGGATATCGCCAGGCCTACGCCCGCTGCCCCCACCAGGACATCGACCACTTCGATGCCCTTGAACAACTCCAGTCTTACTTTTGTCCGTTTGGGAATAACTCTCATAATTCTGTTACCCTTTCTTGTAATCTGACACCTCATCAGTCAGCTTCGCTGACAGCTTCCCCTCAAGGGGAAACCACGTGCCTTTGGCACGTGATTTACGCGCTTTACTTCTTTTTACTTCCACGTCTGCCGCCGCCCTTATTTCCGGTATTGCCGCCACCTTTGTTTCCACCACCCTTATTGCCGGTGGTTCCGGTGTTGCTTCCGGTGCTTCCGCTCTTGGATGTGGTATTTGTTTTCGGCATTTCCGGTTTGGCCATATTCAGGTTCGGCATCTCCGGCTTCGGCATTTCGGGTCTGCCCGCATCCGCTTTCAGGATCTCCGGCTGCGGGATGTTTGCCTGCGGGATCTCTACCTGCGGTGCCTCCACCTGCGGAATATCCGGCTGTGAGAAATCTTCCGGCTGTACGAAGTCCTCATGTTCCATCACTTCAAAGCCGTCCGCGATGTCTTCCTGCGGGTATCCGTAATCTACCGCACCACCGCCTTCGTCTCCGCCCTGCGGAGCATCCGCAAATACGAGCTGCTCGATCTCGATCTTTGTGCCTTCTACTTCTTTCTCTACGTGTTTCTCCACGACGGGGCGATCCTGCGCCGGTGCCTGTGCCGCGCTGCCGGTGCTGCTACTGCTGCTGCCGGAACCGCTGCCCTTGCTGCCACTGAATCCGCCACCATAGGCATTGCCTGTACCACCGAAACCTGCTCCTGTGCTGCTGCCCTTGCTGTCACTGCCCGGCGCTCCGTCCAGCTGTTTCTGCACGATATGGATCTCGGTCGCGCCCTTTACTTCATCCTCGATGATCTTTTCCACCGGTTCCAATGCAGGCTCCTGTGCATTCAGCGATTCGATCGCCTGCTCATGGATGGAATTATCCACGCCCTCGTCACCTAAGGAGAACGATGTATTCAACACGTCGTCCATCAGTATATCTGCTCCACCGATATCTGCCTGCGGCATCTCTACCTGCGGTACGTCCACCTGCACAACATTCTGCGGTGCTTCCACCTGTATCATTCCGGACTGCATT
>JAFWRC010000047.1 GCA_017508825.1 Lachnospiraceae bacterium | reverse complement strand
GCAACCCACATCTGATCTTTTGCTGTCAGCATAAGCTTCTCCTTTCAAATGTTACGATCACAGCCCTTTCGACAGTGAACCGTATCTTTTCCATACATCCGTGCATTTTATTATAGGGCACTTTTCCTATGCTTTCCACCGAATATATGCGTATTTCAATGCAAAGTCATAAGATTTATGACATTGTAGTTTAAAAACCCGTAGCCACGATATACCGCAGCTACGGGTTTTGTTCCCGGTTTCGATGCAATATTACTGCATTGTTTACTCTGGTTTAATTCTTCTGCGCCAGCAGCAGGGCAGTCACGTGAGCCACCTGCTCGAAGCATCCGTTGTGTACCATCTCTTCGATCTCCTGCTCCGAAAGGCGGATCACATTCAAAAACTCTGTTTCATCCAGTGACTGGGAAGCTACCTTCCTGCAATTCTT
The DNA here is from genome assembly GCA_017508825.1 of Lachnospiraceae bacterium. Taxonomy (GTDB): domain Bacteria; phylum Bacillota; class Clostridia; order Lachnospirales; family Lachnospiraceae; genus NK4A136. The sequence goes on along the minus strand of JAFWRC010000047.1, from coordinate 4,560 downwards.
TGCCATATACAGATGCGCATAGTTATCTGCCATCGTTGCATTGGACGGGATCGTCAGCAAATGTGTCCATTCGTCCGATTCGTAACCGGTCTCTTCCAGAAGTTCCCGTTTGGCTGCCTTTAATGCCTCTTCCGCAAGAAACCCGTCCATACCGCCGTATTCCTTCCCGTCCTTGCGCTCGATGCCTCCGGCGGGAAACTCTGTCGTCACCCGCTTGATCCCCTGCCGGAACTGCCGGACGCAAAGATATTTTCCTTCGGTATCGGAAGCCACGATCACCACATAATCCCTGCGGCTGTAACTGTAATACGGTTCAAATTCACTCCCGTCCGGAAAACGATAAGCGGACCGTCGAAAATCAATCCATTCATCCTGCACCAGATGCTCGGTACGGATCTCTGTCCAGGCTAGTGCTTCATTGTCCAAATTCTTCTGCCCGTCTCTGTTCTCTGCCATTTTCTTATCCTCCCGCCTATTCGGCCACACCCATATATCGGGTAAACGTAAACGATGTTGTTGTATGATCTGCCCCGGGGATCAGATAGGACAGGATCCCGTCTCCGTTATTGGCCTGTACCAGTGTGATCGTCTGCAGGCCCTTTGCATGAGAGACTTCCACCAGATAGTCTCCCAGCGCATCCGGATCATAATCGTCCGTCGGAAACTGTGATAAGGTCTCCGTATCATAACAGGAAAGACTGATCCCGTCTGCGACTGCACTGTCCGGCACAAGAATATGCTCCATATTCACCCACAGTTCATAATAATTCTCCCCGGTCCGGATCACCAGCTGTCCCGGATTGAACTGATACGACAGCACGGCTGCCGGCTCCCCGTTTTGATCAAACCAGATCCAGTCCCCGTCCATCATCCGTAAAAACTGGATGTTATTCTGCGGCTTTGGTCCGCGCCCCTCAGCCACAAAATCATGTCCGATCACCGGCATATCCGGCATCGGCCGTTCCTCCGTCCACAGATGCCGATAATTATCCTGTCCGAAGAAATATTCCCCATAAAAGTTTCCGCTGTCCACACTTAAATGAATACGCGGATTCCACGGCAGATTCACCCGGACTGCAACGGATTCTCCACGATCCAGCACCGTCTGATACAGTTCCTGTCCCGGCAGGAAGATCCCGTCCCACACCAGCTCCTCACCCATATCTGTGCTGACATCCGCACTGTGCAGCACAATATGCGTATCGTCTTCCAGCGCAAATAAAAGCACCCAATACCAAGGTTCGGGTTCCGGAGACAAGTCCTCGGGAATCTCCACATAATCCTTCGGTGCATATCCATCCATTGCCGCCTTATCCTCTTCCGCATAAAAACTCATCGAAAGAAGGCTTGCCTGCGTAGGCTTATCCGACGGCAGATTGGACAGATACATCCATTGGTTGTCACCCGAGATCTGCGCCGTCATCACGTATTCCAGATAATCATCCACACCGAAATCATAACGCTCATAATACAGACGATAGATATCCCCGTTCGCTTCGCCCTTTGTCAGTTCGATCGGCTGGTAATTGGTATCCCCGTGCATGAAATAATAAACATCTTCGTCATCGAGATAAGGCCAGTTCAAAGGATTCTGCGCCAGGTCATACTCCGTCCCGGTCGTCTGCAATACAAACTCTTTCAGACCCTTACTGCTGATGGCAGTCACATCCGTATAGATTTCTCCCTCCTTCGCCTCGATCTCATCATAGAGTTTATCCGATATCGGCAGGTCGATCCCTGCGCCATTGTAGCACACTTCGTTCCAGTCGATCATTTCCGGTGTGCAGTAATCCGACAGGAAAAATCCGTTCTCCGCATCGATCATATACCCCTGGATGTGCGCAAGTTCCTCCGCGCTGAGCGGAACCCACAACTGCTCCTCCTCTGCTTCCGTCGGCACTGTCTCTTCCGTAGGTACTGCTTCCGGTGTCGTTTCCGCAACGGATCTGTCCGTCTCCTGCTCTTCCTGTTCCGCTTCCGGCATCTTTCCCCGCGTGCTTTTCTCCTGCCCGCAGGCTGCCAGCAGCAGCATTGTCATTGCCAGTGCAAATGCTCTTTTTTTCACTTTCGCCCTCCCATATGTTGTTGTTCCGTGGTTATTCCGTTGTTACTCAGTCCCAATCATATTTTGTCGCATAGTGCTCATATTTTCTATGTTCCACAGCATCCGTCAGATCATCCCGGTCACCGGTATATCGGTATTCATCCATACCATTACGTAAATAGGAGGTGGCGCGTTCCCGTTCATCCCCGGGCTTCCAATAAAAGATATCAACTCTGGAAAAAGCATCCTCGTCTCCGATCAGCGTAAGAACCGTCGGCAGAAAATCTTCACTGCTGATCGGTGCGGTATTCACATTCATCTGCTCCTGTGTCTGCCCCGCAAGCTTAAGGAAATAGATCGGCTGCAGATCCCGTGTATCCAGATACTGACCGTGATCCGCGGAAATGATGATGGTCGCATCATCATATACCCCAAGGTCCTTCAATTGCTGCAGATATTCCTCCAGGATCACATTCAGGCCTTTTTGCACCTGCATAGTCGTGACGGTGTCCGCCGGTACGGATTCCGCATTTTCATTGATCGTCAGCGGGTTGTGGATACCGTTTAGGTGTGTGATGATCAGAGCATTCTCCATGCTCTCATCCACCCTCAGTCCCTGTTCTTTTAAAATTCCGTAATACTCGCCGTTATCGGAAACACAAGTATCCATTCCCTCAAAAGATACGATACCGTCATAATAAAAACTCTGGATCTCCAGATACGGCTTAAACGGATACGGCGCATATTTCAGCAGACTGGACTTGGTCATGATATAAAACATATACCCGTAATTGATCTTATAGGAGATATCCTCCTGCTCCTCCACATTGTCAATACTCCCCACCAGATAAGCAGCATCCTTGTAGATGGCACTGCCGGAACCGGTATAGAAGTGATAGGTATAGCCTTTCTCCTGCAGGAGATCATGAAACTCCCGGGATCTTCCCGTATCAGTCCATGCCAGTTCCTTATACTCATCCGTCGTAGTGAAGGTGCACATCGGATCCGCCAGCGTCAGCATATGGGTGAGCGACGGAAAAGTATAATTATATCTGCTGTTGGCATTATTGTAAAAAGTGAAATCCTTCAGGATCTCTCCTGCCTCCGGTGTTTCTTCCAGCATATTCTCATATGCTTTGTTTCCGTAACGGTCCAGGATCAGCACGATGATATTTTTGCCCGGGGCTACGGAAAACTCCTGCTCTCCGGACAGCGCATACATTTTCTCTTCTTTTACACTGTATGGATTGGTGAAAAGCAGACTGATCACCGCCACCGTCTGGATCAGCACAAAAAACGCACTCAGAATGATCGGCGCTGTTTCACTGCGCTCCTTAAACCGCTCCTTCGGAAGCCAGCCGGATACATGGCATATCCTTCTCACCCATAACAGGATCACACAGAGTATCTGGATTGCGACACAGGTAAGGATTTTCTTTCTGTCATCTATGTCGTTTTGACTTGATAACCATGCGAAGATCGAAATGACCACCGTCGAGAATATCGGACGTTCCTTCTTTTCGATCGGTCCCCAAAACAACAGCAGCAGAACCGTATAGATCACTATGATCCATGTTCCCGTAGTTATAATGGAATAAGGGCTGTATAGCGCCCAATCCACCTTACTGCCATCCGTCTTGATCAGTGCCTGATTTAAAAGCAGATTCTGCATGTAACAGCACAGACTCACGGCAAAGATCAGCGCGTGCAGGAAACGTCGTACTTTATCCGGGAGCATCGACAGGAACACTGCACCGATCGCAATAACGGCCAGCGATGGTGCCAGAAACATCCAGAAAAAATCTCCGGTCCCGAAGAACAGTTCTCCCACATTGCCTGCAAAGATCTCCAGCGGTCCCAGGATCCACACCATCATCACCGGGAATGCCAGGATCAGTGCCGATGCCAGGATACGGCTTCGGAAAGAGGCCTTCTCTGCATCCTTCTTCCCCTCATCCGTCCCTTCGGGGCTCTTTGCAGAAGTTTTATCTTCTGCCACGACATCCTTCTTCGTCGCTTCGATCAGTTCATGCAGCAGATACTTAGCGCCTGTTTCCGCGCTGCTGCCCACATTGTACAGGTAATTTTCCCGCACTTTTTTCAGCGCATCTTTGGAATACACTTTCTCTGTCAGCAGCCGCATGACCACATCCGGCAGAGTATCCAGCGCATCCGTGTTCACGGAGATTCCTACCTGATCCCTGGCTTCGATGTCAAAAGGCACGACATCGATCTCTTTGTAATCCGGGTTCATCACCTTCATCGGCGTATTGATGAACAGTACCGGTTTTAAAGTTGTAAAAGCATATTCGTAGGCGATGCCCGACCAGTCGGTGATCAGCACATCCGCATCAAACACCGTCTTGTTGGAAGAGAAATCCGTCTGCAGTTCGATGTTCGGATTGTCCTCATATTTTTTTGCCAGTACCTTCAGCTTTTCTTCAAAATGCCGTACATACTGCGGATGCGGCCGTACCGTGATATGGTACTGACCGCTGCCCAGCGCATCCAGCATC
>JAFWRC010000046.1 GCA_017508825.1 Lachnospiraceae bacterium | reverse complement strand
GGCGCAGTGATCACCGCCGTCTTAAACGGCTGCTCCAGAAGATCCAGTTTTTCATCCCGGAAAACCAGCACCTCCGGAGAGATCAGCATATGATCCGATTCCACACTGCTTACATGCGTGTTGTTATACTTATACATTTCCGATGCTTCTTTGGATGTGATCGACGAATATAAAGTGCTACATCTGCACAATGCTTCCTCCTGCGCTGTTGCGCCGAGCCGGAAACCGCCACCCGGATTGTGCGCATTCGCAAAGTTCATCACCAATGCCTTATCATGATCACGCGCAGCTGCATAGGAATCGCTGTTTTTGATCACGATACGGCACATTACTGCCCCTTCCGGGATTACAGTTTCTGTCTTCAATAAATCTTCGCCCATCTGCGGTGTGATCACTTCCGCTTCGCCATACTTTCCCTCAGGAAATATAACGGTCTGACCATTCACCTCATACTTTGCTTCTTCGCAGATCCTGATCGTTTCATTTGCAACAGAGATTAGATTCATATCCGTTTCCTCCATTCAAAGCATTAAGTCAAAGCATTAAGTCAAAGCATTAAGGATTTCCGTAAACCGTCTTTATGTTTACCCCATTCTCTTCCAGAAAACCGGTCACTGCATTCAAATGTTCCACCGGAAGCGCAACAATATTTCCTTTCCCTTTTTTCTTCGGGATAAAAAACATTCCATGCTCAACGATCCTGAGGCATTGCATATTCTCCCAGAATAACCGGATCTCATAAGCATCATCCAGGCGATAACGGATTCCCTCTGTATCCAGATTCCACACAACATGCCGTCCCGGTCTTTGAAGCTCTTTTAAGCCCCTCGCCGCCCAGATCACATATAAAAGGATCATAACCGTCATCACAAGCATTACGGCAAAACAGATCACAAAAAAGATCTCTTTATATTTCTGCAGATAATAGAAACAGACCACCGTCCACAAAGTACTGAATGCCAGAAACAATCTCCATCGGAAAATACCGTTCAGTATTTTTTTATGCGGATCTTTGATCAAAACAAGATCCATCAGGGTAATATTGATTGCTTCTCTCGCGTATTCTTTACTGAAGTTCACTGATTCTATTTGCATGGTACTGTATTTACTATTATCCTTTCTGTTGTTTTCCTCTTATAAAATATTCCGCTATAAAGCATGGAAGTATACCGATCGTATACGAGATCAGATCCATCACGGAAAACCCTGTACCGATAATGATCCGCAAAAGTTTATTGGTGATACCGAAACGATCACAGAATCCCCAGAGTTGCAAAAATTCCACAACAAAAGAAAAGACGAGAATTGCTGCAGGCAGAATAAACCATGTTTTCGGTTTCTCCGGACTGATCGTTCTCGCCAGTGTATATAAAAGTATCACTACCAGAACATCCCCAAAATAATTGCGGATCCAGCCATGCGCATACATTCCGATCAAAATTTCTATACCAAGGAGCAATACCGTAAGAACTCCGTATATCATTCTCTTCTTCATTTTCTGTACCTACAGTTCACAATATTATAAGGATACACGGATCGCACCTCATCTCTCCTGAAAAAATTCAATCTCTTCTCCCAGCGGCCCGAAGCAGAAAGGCTGCCGCGCCATGTGACGGGATTTTCACACTTAAACTTTCCCGATCTGCAGATGTTTCGCCGCTCCACAGTTCGTGGGCGGATACCGGCTCATAGATCTCGAGATCCGTCAGTGCAATCTCCGTATCCACATCTTTTTCACCGGCATTGAATACCGCTGCGTACCAGCCGCCTTTGCTGCAGACTGCCACCCACAGGATCACTTCGACACCGTCAATGTTCCTGCGCCATACCTGATGGGAATGTCTTGCATTCTTGTTCATCGCGATGATATCCGCATTCGTCAAAAGCCCCAGTGTCTGCTCATCCAGCTTTGTCATCTCCGCGCCGATCATCAACGGGGAACGGAAGATGCCCCACAGAGTCATCATGGTTTTTTCTTCATCATAAGTAAACGCCGTACGGTTGTCCTCGGAATAATCCTGCCGGATCGCGCCGACCGGCAGCATATCCGCATCCGGCCAGTGGCCGGCACCGCAGTGTCCCGCCCACTTTTCACAACGCTCAAACATATTATAGAGCAGTTTCCAGTCATCCCAGAAATCATCGGTAATACGCCACATATTGGAAGTCTGCTTGTAAAGCTCTGCCTTTTCCAGCAGCGCCGGTCCCGGAGAAAGGCTAAGGATCATCTCTCTGCCGCAATTATGCAGCGCTTCACTCAACAGGATCAGTTCGCTTTCTTCGTGCGGCAGTTCTCTGGCGATGTCATCGCACTTGATAAAGTCTACGCCCCACTCCGCATACAGTTTGAAGATACTGTCGTAGTACTCCCGCGCGCCTTCCTTCTCCGGATCCACGCCGTACATATCGGTATTCCAGTAGCAGATGCTGTGTGTCTTTGCCACTTCTCTTGCCGTATGTTCAGAACCAAGGATCGGTGTATTCCGATGTACCGCCTGTCTGGGGATACCGCGCATGATATGGATACCGAATTTCAACCCTAACGAATGCACATACTCTGCCAGCGGCGCAAATCCCTTTCCTCCGGCCGAAGACGGAAAACGATTCTCCGCCGGGATCAGTCTGGAGTATTCATCCATACACAATTCCGTAAACGGAGAATACTCATGTGTTTTTGCATCCGGTTCACTCCACTGGATATCCACGACCACATATTCCCAGCCGTACTGTTTCAGATGCTTTGCCATATACTCGGCATTTGCCCGTACTGTTTTTTCATCTACAGCTGCGCCGTAGCAATCCCAGCTGTTCTAGCCCATCGGCGGTGTTAATTCACGCATAGCTTCTTTCCCCCTTTTTTAAATGATCACGCCATCCATATGATCGCATTCATGCTGGATGATCTGCGCGATCTCTCCTTCATAATCCTGTGTATGTTTTTGAAACGCTTCGTCCTGATACTGCACTTTGATCTTACGGAACCGCTTTGTTTTTCGCACGCCATCCAAAGAAAGACACCCTTCCTCGGTCTCATACGGCTGCGCTCTCTGCAGGATCACCGGATTGACCATGACAACGTCCATAAATCCCATGGATACGATGATGATCCGCTTCCGGTATCCGATCATATTCGCCGCCATACCCACACAATGTTCATGATTTGCTTTCAGCGTATCCCGCAGATCCGTCATGATCTGTCTGTCCGCTTCCGTTGCCCCTTCGGATCTCTGCCCGAGAAAAAACACATCCCGTACGACCGGTTTTACCATTTTCCTGCTCTCCTAAAAAAATCGTAACTGTTCTGAATAATATATAATCTCATCTTTTATCATTTGCGATCTGCTTAAACAGATTGAACACTCCGCTGTTGACTGTATGATTGTCATGATCCGCGCCACTGATCTCGTACCAGATATGCGTGGCTCCGTTGCGTTCCAGTGTTTCATGATACGATTTCGGATAGGTACCGACGACAGAATCTTTATCTCCGCAACATAGGATAAAGACTTCCGGCGTAAGCGCATCTTCCGCAAAGCACATCTCTTCCTCCGTCATCTGTCCAGGATGGCTCATATACGCGTCCGTAGCCGGCAGGATACCGGGTGCTGCCGACACTGCACATACATAGCCGAACAGTTCCGGTCTTTGGAGCGTGATAAAGATCGTCTCACGCCCACCCATGGAAAACCCGGCAAGATAGGTGTTTTCCCTGCCGGTCAGAACCGAATATTCTTTCTCAATATGCGGCATCAGATCATTCACCAGATCATTGATAAAATTGTCGTACGGAAGACAGGCCTCCGCATTAAATCCCGGCTGCTGGTTCGGATCGGTCGTTGCATACATATTCGGACATACCACGATCGTTTCTTCGATGTATCCCTCCGCCGCCATATTTCCGATGATCTCTTTGATCCGGATCCCGGGATCTTCTGAAAAAGAAAACTCATTCCCGAAGATTCCATGTAAAATATATAATACAGGATATTTCTTATCCGTATTGTAGTCTGCCGGAAGAAGAATGCTATATCCTCTCTCCATTCCACAGGTCTCCGAATAATAGGTATGATGGGTATACTCACCATACTGTACGTTCTCACGCTTCGCAGAATATGCTGCAGGACACCTTTCTACGATCTCATCATTGATCTCTATTCCGGTTTCTGCTGCTTCCGCAACATACTCTTCTTTTGCTCCCTCCGTAGTAATACCGGATGCAAAGGATTCCTTTTCCTCCGCGCTCATTTCGCTAACTGTTTCCGTTACATTTGTTTTGTCCGTCACTATATCTTCCTCCAAAGTCTCATTCCCGCAAGCATATAACAATGAAGATATGATTGCTGTCATCAGTATTTTTTCTATTCTTTTTCCGGTCATCATTTTTTCACGATCACCAGATCCTGTAATTTCCGCTTAATAATAAATACACAAAGAAGTACAGGCAGTTATCATAATATCTGCGATTCCCATCGCGCAGACCGCCTTCCAGGAAAAGTTTCACCCACTCACGTGCTTTTTCCGGAGCAAGTACCGCTGCAGATGCATTAGATGCGATTGCTGCTACCGGATGCAGCACTTTCTGATCCTGTCTGGTTCCGTCCACATTATAAACATCCTGCCAGCTGCCATCCGCCAGTTTCGGATTAAAGAAATCCATAACACGTTCCGCCTGCTGCTTTGCCCATTCCGTCTCTCCGTTCCATATGGTATCCAATGCAATGTTGATCATCGTACGATAGGCATCGCTGTAATACCAGTCATGCCGTCCGCCAAACTGATGTGCCGGATTCGTATGCGGCGCTCCGTCATAATCTCCGTATTCCGGATTAAGTCCGGTCACCGGATGGCAGCACAGCTTCCAGTACTCACGGCTTGCCTTTGCTGCCTCAACAAAAAACTCCTTATCCTCATCATACGCATATTCTGCATACAGTTCATAGAAATGCGGCAAATGATAGGACGGATCGGTAAAATCCAGTTCCGCGACAAACTTGATATAATGATTCTGCGGATCAAACATCGGAGAGCCCTGCAGGTCACCGCTTCCCTTGCGCAGCATATAATGCAATAATTTGCGCGCTTCCGCATGATAATCAAAGATGCCTTCGCCGCATCCCCAGCGGTTCCCGGCAAAGATCAATGCCATCGCATAATATTCTTCTCCGTCCGGTGCTGCACCCTGTGCATTTCTCGTACCATCCGTTGCGCAGGACCAGGCAAAGTATCCTTCATATCTGCCGTCCTCATGATACATATAGGTTTTGGACCATTTCCACAGACGGTCGAATTCTTCTTTTCGGTTCATCTGCACACTCATCATCATACCATAGCTCATACCCTCAGTACGTGCATCATGATTGCCGGTATCTTCCATATATCCCATATCATCACCGTCTTCATGAAAGAAACGTTCCTCCTCACTACCATGGAAGATCGTTGCAAAGATCTCTTCACAACGTTTCTTTGCATCCTCGTCCGATACGCCATATTCCCTCAGATAATTCGTATATGTTTTTTCGTTCACGTTCTGTTCCCTCCTTAAGTTTCCGCCTTGACCTGTGCAAACGGTATATCCAAAACCTCTCCCTTTGCATAGTCTTCCTCGATCTCCGCGCCATCTATCGTGATCTGCAATACTGCCCAGGTGTTCTTGTCATGGTACTCATTTAATGCAGAAGCGATCACTGCAAATATCCCGCCAAAAACAATCAGTAAAAATAGGATCAACTTCATATGCTTTTTCATAGATTTCTCCCCTTGCAGGCCAAAAAGCGTCATGCGGTATTATCTTCGCATGACGCTTTCTATTCTATCATGATTGCCCATAGTTCACAATATACAGGGCTTATTTTACCCATATTCCGGCCTTTAAATCATCCTTTTTACCCAAAAATGAATAATCCCGAAAAATTCGCGTACCGTATAATGAATGCCGACGGGAAGAAGGGTGACCGCCGGAACCGGATGCACATCCCTGTATCCTTCCTGTTTCGCGATCAACATCGCACGATATTCATGATAGCCGTTCGTAATGATACCAGTCGCCGTATCCGTTTTCCCGATGATCTGCAGGCTGTATCGGAGATTTTCTTCCGTAGAGGTCGATCTTTCTTCCAGTAGTATTCTTTCCTCAGGTATCTGATACACCTCTGTCAGTTGTCGCCGGATACACTCGGCCTCACTGATCTGCTCATCCGATCCCTGTCCGCCGGAGGCGATCACAATGGTATCCGGATTCTCCTGCAGATACTCCGCCGCCTTCTGTATCCTCATCCGCAGCGGATTGGATGGCTTCTCTCCGATCACGCCGGCACCGAGCACCACAATATAGTCCAGCCCCGGCATTGACTCCGCTGTCATAGTCCTCACCACCAGACCTTCCACGGCCAGAAAGAGCAGCAGGCAACATACCATGCAGATCCGATAACCATATCGGAACCATCGGGGAAACCTAAGGATCGACTTTTCCATTATCTCCGCCCGCAGCATGATCACACGCCCCAACGCGAACAGAGCCAGTGCCGGCCACAGAAAGATCAATCGTCCTCCGGCATAGACCATACAAACAATCGAATACATGCCACACCAAAACAGCAATGCCGAATATATCGATACAAGTATCCTGCGAAACCTGTTCTTCTTTTCCCTTTTGATATTCCTTATAAATATCAATGCAAATACTTGACCTGCAAGGATCATCACCAGACTCACCAACAATACATACACTTTCATAATAGATCCATTTCCTCTTTCTCATTAGCCCAGCAAATAATCCCCCAAAGAACCAGGAACAGCACAATATCGAAGATAAACATCAACACCGGAACATATATAAGAATCTCGACCCATTCTCTCATCCAACATAAAAATCCGGAATAATTATTCTCGTTGATAACATAATAGTTGCTTCCGGGACGTTTGTTTTCTTCCAGACGACGAACTCTATCCGCAAGATTCCAGGTTCCATCCGGCCACTCACTATAATCGGTTACCTGTGAAGAAGATATCACTGCTAACTGATCTCCGCATTTCGATCCTTCCACGATTTTTCTCACATCATTATAGTATCGTTCTGTTTCAACGATGGCTCTCGCCATAACACGCCATCCGCCTTCATCTGTCAATTCAACACAGTTATACACAATCTTCATATCCGCCGGCAAAGAAAGACCGTTAATATGTCTCATATAATAAACATCCGACAAGGCTATATACATATGCAAAACTCCCCATTGCATAGCCAGGTATAATCCAGCACAGCTTACATAAGCTATATATTTCTTAAAGATTCCTATTTTCCTCTTTCTGCCTGCTGTCATTTCAAAAGCCTCCTCATTTCTGTCTATATCTGATCACATTCATGATCATAGCAGAAATGAGAAGGCTATATATTCTCGCATCCCGATAATTTCCTTACAATTCCCTACGGTAATTCTTACAATTTTCTCAACTGTTCGAAATCGTTTCCCTACACCGTCGGAAGCTTTACCTCCAGCTCAATCTGATCCCCGGTACTTCTTGCCGTGATCTTGCCGCCGTGGGCTTCCACGATCTCTTTGGTGATCGCCAGTCCCAAGCCGGCGCCACCACTCTTGGTACCTCTTGCATGATCCACACGATAAAACTGTTCAAAAAGATTCTCCAGTTTCTCTTCCGGTATATGCTCCCCCGGATTGGTAACACGGATTGAAACATGCTCTTCATCCTGCAGGACAGAAACCCGGATCGTCCCTTTTTCGTAACTGTAATTCACGGCGTTACGCAGCAGATTATCAAATACACGCTGGATCTTATTGACATCACAATTCACATGTACATCCGATGGACATTCCAGAATACATTCCAACTCTTTTTCTTCCAACTGCGGCTGAAATTCGTATGTGATCTGCTCCAGCATACGTGTCAGGTTTACCCGGCTGCATTCCAAAGTAATCCCGGCCAGATTAAATCTGGTCACATCAAAAAATTCATTGATCAGTTCTTCCAGCCGCTCCGCCTTTTTTAATGATATGGACAGGTATTTTTCTCTGTCCTCTTTTTTTATTTCTTTTTGATCGCGCAGGAGATTCAGATATCCGATCACGGAAGTCAGCGGTGTTTTCAGATCGTGCGCCAGATATACGATCAATTCGTTCTTTCTCTTTTCTTCCAATTCCGTTGCCGCTTTTCGCTGCGCAAGAGTATGCCGGATCGAATTGATCTTCTGCTCCGTCGCTTCCAATTCTTCTGACAGATGAATGTCTTCGGATTGCTCATCTACCAGAGAATCGATCCCCTGATTGATCTCATTAAAATACCTCGTAAACTCTTTCAGATAGATCCTTAACACGACGATAAAGATCACGATAAACATAAATGCGATAAAAAACACATTATTGAGCCGGATGAATTTCTGATATGCTTCCAGTGCCTGTTGATAATCGTGATATATAAATCGATCTATGAGACCTACCACTGCATTTGCAATATGCCCGCGCAAAAAGATCGCATATACTGCCAGCAATATTGCCGTAACACAAAGAATCCTGCCGGTGGTCCGCAGCAGGATCTTTCTCTGCAATATTTTAAACTCATTATTGATCTCTTTTTTGCTAGCCTGATTACTCAACGATATATCCTACTCCCCATACCGTTTTCACAAACTTCGGATTCTTTGCCGGTTCTTTCAGTTTTTCGCGCAGCCTTCCGATATGCGCCATAACCGTATTATTATTATCGATATATTTCTCTCCCCAGACATTCTCAAACAGTTCCTCTGCAGAGATCACTTTTCCGCGATTATCACACAGATACCAGAGCAAAGAAAATTCCATCGGCGTTAATGCGATCTCTTCTCCGTATAAAAAGCACTTATGCGCATCCTTATTGATCACCAGTCCGCGGATCTCATACTCCGCCGATACTGGCTCCGGTGTAACATTATTATATTTCACATATCTGCGCAGCTGCGATTTTACTCTGGCAACCACTTCCAGCGGATTAAACGGTTTGGTAATATAATCATCCGCGCCGATCGTCAGTCCCATGATCTTGTCATTGTCTTCCACTTTAGCGGTAAGCATGATCACCGGATAAAAGTGCTTTTCCCGGATCTTTTGGCAGATCCGGAATCCGTCAATATCCGAAAGCATCACATCCAGGATTGCCAGATCGATCTCTTCACTTTCCGCATATTTCAATGCATCCGTGCCATTGTATGCCTTTAGGACGGTATATCCGTCATTCTGAAGATATACTTCCAGCAGATCTGCAATTTCCTTTTCATCGTCTACAACCAGTATTCTTCCCATTACATCTGTTTCCCTAAAACCTTGTACATCTTAATGCAGTCAAAGGATCCGCTTTTAATGATCTTCCCATCGATCCGTTGAAATCCGTTCTTTTCATAAAATGAAATCGCAACCGTTCTGCTGTCCACCTCAATTTCCCGGTAACCCAGTTCAGAGATCCATTGTTCTGCTTCCTGCAGCAAACGGGATCCCAGATTCTTTCCCCGATACTCCGGAAGCACCACCACGCGTCCGACGATAACTGTTTTTTCGTCCTTTTCATAAAACCGGGCAGTCGCTACCGGATACCCGTCATCCAAAAGAACGATATATCGCGTTCCTTCTCCGTCATGCTCATCAAACTCTTCACGCAACGGAATATGATACTGTCGATTCATTCCCTGGATCCGTACCGAATAAGCCCCGGCTCTCTGCCATTCCTGTTCTGCGCGCATCACTTCTATCTTCGTTATCATAATCGTGCAGCCTTTATAAAGTTTTTCATAGCCGTAATATCTTTTGCATCGACCTCATTTCCCGTTCCGTACCGGATCTGCTCGTACAGGTCGGTCGCTTCCCGAAGATCTACACCCTTTTCGGTCAGGATACTCTTTCTGTTTTCTTCCGGCGTTTTGCTGTTTCTGATATCTGCGCCGGCCTTCTTATACTTTTTGATCTCTTTTTTATACAGCTCCCGGAATTTTTCGTACGGTGTCCTGAAGATCCCGCGTCTTCGTTCTTTTATCGCTTCCTCACGGATACTCTGCCGGACTTCATTTTTCAGTTGATAACTCTTATAACGTCTCGTTCTTTTTTCTCTTTTCCCCAACAGGGCTCGTACCAGAAAGATCACCATTTTGCATGTGCCATAAATGATGATCGTAAAGAACAGCAGGAACAGACCTGCCTCTATCACCTGCAGGATCAATGTGAAAAGACCGCCGTCCGAATCTTCACGCGCCAGCTGTTGCAACAGAAGATCCATGTCCTGTACGGCAGGCATAGCCTCTTCTTCCGCCCTGCCTTCAAACAATCCCGATAAGATATGCGCGATCACTCCCCACAGAGCATACGCCATCCTGTTAAGCGCCAGGATCAGGCGTTCGGAACGGATAAAGAGCATCCCCCCGATAACAAACGTGATGATCAATGCCGTGATCACAGCATTGTTTCGAAAGATCTCCTTCACCGGCATATCGTCATCCAGCTGTCCGCTCTGTGAAAGTTCATAAAAGTTTTTGATCAGAGAACGGATCAGGAACAGCACGGCAAACGTAATGCCCATGTAATATACGGCTGCAGCATAGCCATATTCCGCTTTGCTGCTTGTATAAAGCAACACCGGCAAAAAGAGAAGCCCCAGCCCGGGATGCAGATCCCGCATACTCTTTTCATGATTGATCCAGTTATGCAGATCCAGAAGAAACATGACGACCGCCATGATCATCAGACGAAGCTTCCCCGTACTTTCCATCGGAACCAGAAGACACGCGCCGATCATCACAAAATGCAAAAGCGCATACACCCAGAGCCTTCTCACATGCTCACGCATCAGATAGCAGCAGATGAGCACAGCACCCGTCCCGATAAACTCAACGGCCTGCATCCGGATATGGATACTGGTCGCGATCACCATAAAACTGCTGACCAGCAGCATATACAGCATACCTATATTTAAAAGATCCCGATACATGGGAAATCGTTTTGTTGTCATACTGTCTGCCTCATCGCATTTCTATCGCCCAGCGTGTATACTTTGCGCTCTCAAACGTCTCTTCCATATACTCGCGGTGAAAGGAAGGGATCACAAAATGAATACTGCATCCCCGGGACAAAAGCTGCTCATACCGGTCCGTCACATCTTTTTTGCGGTAATTGGAGATGATCACATATTCCGCCGGATGCCCGTCTGTGATAATGCGGTCGTCCATGACAGCGGTAAATTTCTCGCACGGAAGCTCTGCGTCGATCCTTGCCAGCGCCATTTCGATCGCACGGATATGGGAAAGATCCGCCCCGGCATCCAGCGCCGGATTGCCGCTTTTGCTGTTTCCGTTTGTATAAAGCGCCGTAGGGATCCCGGCAGAAATGTAGCGTCTTGCCAGATGCGCAGCGATCTTGATCGCCCATTCCGCCAGCTCCTCTGTATGAAGCATACTGTTTGCATCCATATTCAGAAGCAGTACCACCCGTTTGGAAAAGGTACTGTTATATGTATTCACCAGAAGATTACCGTGCCTTGCCGTAGCCTTCCAGTTAACGCTGCGGATATTGTCATAGGGCTGATACTCCCGGATACCGGCAAAGGTAAACGGGTCCTCATTGAGCTTCAGATTTTTTTCCGTCTCTCCCAGCAGGGTATTGACCGTATCCGGCACATCCTGCGGCCGGATCCTGCCCGGCAGAACACAGACACTTACATCTTCACGATGCGTTTCGATCAGCTTTTCCGTCAGAAAAAAATTCCATCCGATCAGATCCAGACTTTCCGTGGTATAAAACCCGCGTTTGCTGCAGGTAATGGGGTATGTCCTGGTGATCTTCTGCCAGGGCATAACGGTAAAAAATTCACTGCGGTAATACTTATCCGTCACATTTCCCTTGATCTGTTTTTCAAACAGAAATGTCTTTGTGATCGAAAATTTTACCTGCAGGATCGGGATCGGCAGTTTCTTCCGGTTTTCAATGATCTCGATCAGATGGTTGCCCTGCCCCTCATACACCACATCCTTTTCAAAGGCCATGGATGTCCGAAGTCCTTTGTTCCAGCACCGCCGGTAAATAAGCGCCTGGAGTCCGTAGATCAGAAGGGCAACAACAAATGCCACTAAAAGTTTCATGAAAAATCCTCACTCGGAACGGTAATCCTGTCCAAAAGACTGTTGACGACCTCCAGCTTGCCGGCGTGATCGGTGGTGGAGTAAAACTGTATCCTGTGCGTCAGTACATCCGCCGCCAGCGGTTTGATATCCTCCGGCAATACGTGATCTCTTCCGCAGCAAAGCGCATGCGCCTTGGCAATGGTCTGTAAAAAGAGCGTGGCTCTGGGGCTGGCCCCCGTCAGGATCGCGGAATTGTTTCTTGTGGCATTTACGATCGCCACCATATACTGCACCAGTTCCGGATGCACCTTCACCCTTCTTGCCATATCCCGGATCGATACGATATCCTGTGTCGTGATCACGGCCTCCACCTGCTTTGCGGGATCCTCTTCGGAAAAACGGTTCAGGATCGCCGCCTCTTCCTCCGGACTCGGAAAGCCCATAGCCAGCTGCACGGCAAAGCGGTCCAGCTGTGCCTCCGGCAGCGGGAAGGTTCCCACGGTCTCGATCGGGTTTTGTGTTGCGATGACCATAAAAGGCTGTCCCAGTGCACGACTGGTCCCGTCTACCGTAACCTGCTCCTCCTGCATCGCTTCGAGAAGCGCCGACTGTGTTCTCGGTGTGGCCCGGTTGATCTCGTCTGCCAGCAGGATATTGGTCATGATCGGCCCTTCCACAAAGACAAAGGCCTCCTCTTTTTTGCTGTAGATATTCAGACCCGTAATATCCGCCGGCATCAGATCCGGTGTGAACTGGATCCTCGAAAACTTACCGTCGATCGATCTCGCCAAAACCCTGGCAAGCGTCGTCTTTCCGGTTCCCGGTGTATCTTCCAGCAAAACATGACCGCCGGCCACCATAGTAGTGATCACCATATCGATGGTATGAGCATTTCCGATGATGACTTTTTGAATGTTCTCTTTTAATCTTTCCAGTTTTTCCTTCGCCTGAATGCAGGCTTCCTTTGTGATCATTTCCGACATATCAACTCCCTCCGTACTCCCATTTTATCAGATTTGTTTTGTTCGTTCCATCCTTTTCCTCATGACATATTCCGCTATAAAACACGCTTTCGGTTCTTCATTTTCGCTTCCTCTCTTTTACGATACGTTTTTTTATTCCCGATCTTCTTTGTATTTATAATAGATCAGGATCCCCGCGATACAGGGAGCTGCCGTTATTATCGCAAATATCTGTATCAGAAGCTGTAAGAAATCAAAGGCCATCTCTCCGGAAGGGATCAGGCTGTACGGAATGGATAATCGCGGAAAGACCAAAAATAACAGTGCGCCAAACAATACGATATTCGCCACAGTCACGATCGTGATCTCTTTCCGATCAAACCAGGACCAGCGCCGGTTCAACACCCACAGGATCACCTGTGAAAGCAGGGCCGGAAGCCCGCTGAACGCGATCATTGCTACCGCAAGTCGAGTTTTAGTCCTGTCTCCGCTAAATGCACACACCGCACATTCATGTCCGTACAGCAGGATGATATTGATGACCGCCATTGCCGCCGGTGTAATGAATATACCTTTACTGTTATTCCCGTTCATAAGTGTCCTCCCTGTAATCACGCTTTACCGGATGATACTACATATTCCTTCTTGATCTTCAGAAATTCTTCCATACCGCGCATGATTGCAAAAAGCCTTGCTCTGTCTTCAAACTCATGCCGTTCTGCCGGAAGCGGTCTTTCCTGCATTTCCGCATTTAGTTTTTCAAAATCCTTCAACAGATCTTCCACCGTATTTTCCATCGAATATTGCTCGGATACTTTTTCAAAAAAAGCCGAAAGGATCTCTGCCGTCACCGGCACCGTATTGATCTGACGGATATGCTTATACATTTCATAAAGCGTATCCGCCTGCTTTTCTCTCATCGAAATATATTCCATATCTTTGGTATCCTCTTTCGATACCTGGTTCAGATAATTCAAACGAGCCAATGCATACGCTTCATCGATCGTCCGGTTCAGCGTATCAAAGCAGCTTCCGTCATAACCTTCCAGGTCCGGATCCATGATGCGAAGAGACATCCTGTGCAGCGCATGTTTCATCAACTCGTCCGTCTCTTCCCGCATCTGTTTCATGTAATACGCATCTTTATGAAGGAACAGATTGGCAATGATACCGCCACCCACACCGATAAGAAACAGCATGACTTCGTTGGAAAGGGATGCCGGCTCCATATTTTGAAATGTCAGGAAATGCGATATCAGCACCGAGTCCATGGCCATCGCACTGTTCCACCCCATAAACTGACAAAGCAGAATAAACAGAAGCAGATAAACAAAGAATCCATACAGGTCAAATCCGATCGTATAAAAACACAGCGCTGCGATCACCAATGCTGCTGTAAAAGCCGCAAAGCGATCCCTCGCTGTTTTGATCGTTTCTCTTTTGGTAAATGCCACAGACAGGATCGCTACAATCCCTGCCGATACCGAAAACTGCAACTGCATTCCTTCGGCGATCAGGATCGTAACAATTGCTGTCAGCGTTACTTTGAATGCATGTATGAGATTCTTCTTACACTTGTTATCCGACATCTTCCGCTTTACTTACCTATTCAGGTTTGCATATTGCATATACTCCGGCAGCCATGCAAGCTCCACGGTTCCGATGGGGCCGCTACGCTGCTTGGCAATAATGATCTCGGCAATGTTCTTCTTATCCGTATCCGGATTGTACACTTCATCACGATAGATGAAGCATAGAATATTTACCCGGCATAGCTTTACTCGCTTATAACCTTTATACAAACATGAGAACAGTTCTTCTATCTATAAAAATACATTCCCACGCTCATCGAATACCAAGCAGTAGAAATCGTACCCCTATCTGCTTCCAGCGTCTCAGCCTCTTTCAACATTCCTAGAAAAAACGATGCCGTATACCATACACGTATACTTTGCATCGTTTTTTGACAGGTTATTGACCACTATACCGACACCATTGTATTCTTTAGCACTTCATCCATCTGTAATTCAAAATCTTCAATGGAATCCACACGGGCCGCCAATTTAAGAAGTATCCGCAAAGATTCCTTATCGTGTTGGGTATTGATTCTATCTATCAGTTCCTCGGGGATCTCCCCATAGTCTCCCAGCAAGTCCAAAATATCTTCTATTTTTTCTTCCCTGCGCTCTCTGTCTATGTAATCTCCAAATGTCACGAGTTCCCTCCTAACCTCCGGATCCAGCTTCACTTTCCGGATATACTGCTCCAACTCCTGCGTTTCCGTATCTACCGCCGCAGTTTCATCGCTGTTCTCTATAAAGTGTAGCATATTTTTGATGGATTGACTACCGCCCTTTTTACCGGTGGTATTGAAATAAATAAAGCATAAACCATCCTCGTAAGGCAGCCCCGGGATCTCTTCACACTTCTCCCGAAATGTATAGATCATCTGGTCCTCCCCGAAGATGTCAAAGTTCGTGATCGTGATCACATACAGTTCTGGCAGGTGTTCGAATTCGTTATCCCCGCTCTCCATATACCGGCTATCGATCTTGGCCTGTCTGAAGCGGTTTGCTTTCGGGAAATGGGTGTCATTTGCCGTATGAGGCTCCACATCATAGACATTTGCTATTACGGATGACGCTTCCCCCTTTTCGATAACCTCCACATCCATACGGATGCCGCGATGATCCGGACTATATCCGGGTATCATCTTTTCCGCATTTACACTGATCTGTCCGATCTTGCGTTGTAGCAGCACGCTCAAAATACATCTTAAGCTCGGTTCGCTTACTTCCTGATCCGAACTCACCGCCTGCATCAGGAAATTGTCGATCAGGCTCATCTCCTCCAGTGTTTTTCTTGCCATTGTTTTTTCTCTGTCTCCTTTCGCTCTCTGCGGTAACGGAGACAACAATATCCAAATGGGATTCCGGTCTCCATCACATACTATTGGTTACTCTGTGAATTGTGACCGAATCGTCATCGAAACAATAGAACTCACAGATGTGTACGGGAGACACTATAGCAAATAAAACAAGTTTCTGTCAATACCCTTTATCAAAATAGGCAGTGACACTTGATGGCATTACACCTTATCCCCCCCTCAAATACAGTTTTTTTCTTGATACTATCTCTATATCCGCCAACATACATAGATAAACACAATTACGAAAAGCGGCTGCGAGATTTTGGTCTCACAACCGCTTTTTTACCCTCATCCGGCCTTCGGCCACCTTCCCCCTGAAAGGGGGAAGGCAAGGGGTTAGCGTTTTAAGTTTGCGTACTGGGTGTATTCCGGCAGCCAAGCGAGTTCGACGGTTCCGATGGGGCCGCTTCGTTGCTTGGCGATGATGATCTCGGCGATGTTTTTCTTGTCGGTATCCGGATTGTACACTTCGTCGCGGTAAATGAAGAGTACGGCATCGGCGACCTGCTCGATGGCACCGGACTCACGCAGGTCGGAAAGCATCGGGCGGTGATCCGTACGCGCTTCTACCTGACGGGACAGCTGTGACAATGCAATGACGGGAATCTCCAGTTCCTTGGCCAGCAGCTTCAGTCCTCGGGAAGTCTCGGAGATCTCCTGCTGTCGGGAATCGGCATAATGTGTAACCGCGTACCTTTACGAATTAATTAAGATTCTTAACATTTTTGTAAAGGTATACGGTCACCTATTCTCATCGTGAAGTTAATCAGTCACCGGTCCAATATATACTGCACTGCTCGTCACCGAAACTGCACATATTAAACGGCTTGTCAGGCTCTTCCATAAAGCATTCCGGGTCCGGGGTATCTATATATTTTACTGCACCATCCTGCGTAAAATGCCACTCCTCCATATCTAATCCAATGCCATAAAAAGCATCATATTCTTTAAGAAAATATCTTCGAAAAACAATTCCATCATCCACTTCATTTAAGTACTCACCGATACAAACAGTAAACTCTTTTATCAAGTTGTTCGTATAACACCTCAACATAAGATTTCGCACATAATCTTCCGTCAGAACAAAATCCGGCCAGTTTTCCCTCGAATCATAGTAATCTTTTTTGTATACTACAAAATATTCACTATGACATACCCAATGTACATCGGATTCCTCAGATCGATCAACACGCCGTCTAAAGAACCAATACTCATCCGTTTCTTCTATAGGTTCCCCAATTGCACAGTATTCATAAGTTTCATCATCAATACATGGCCATTCCTGTTCTGCGATCAGACATGCTTCCTCCACGTTTGTGGCAGGTCGGCTGGCTGCCATACCTCTGTATTTATATCCCTCCTCAAGCGGATATACTCCTTCATAATAATATATCGGCAATATATCTTCTAACAAATCATTAGCATATAATTCCCTCAAAAACCACAACTCTGTTTCCGACATATTCAGTATCTGCTCTTCCGTCAATTCCGGTGTCAGTGATCCACCCCGGTACCCAATAGAAATAGCTGCATGTAATGGTTCCAGTGGTTCCTCAGCCGCATACCTTATGTACTCTGTATCTCTCCATATGACTTCATACGGACCATTCGTATTAAAAATATAATATGTCTCATTTCCAACCGTGTATTTAAAAAACTGATCATTGCTGTAATCCACAGTATCGGTAGCAGCATCCGGAACATCCAGCATATCCGCAACATCCAGCATATCCACCAGCTCTCCCAATTTCATCGGTTGAACTGATTTGAGATTCGTGATCTCTAAATGATCAATATCACCGGTTTTCGTACTACAAACGCCTACATCTGCTTTAACAATAGCTGCCTTTCCTTCCGAGAGACCCGTGATCTCTCCCCCCACATAAACTCTGTCATAAAGAGAATAATTACCACTCCAACGTCCTACCACATAGAGTTTCTTATCCTGCTCCATCCTTGTATAACTACTACCGTCAGCTGCCTCATTGATCCTTCCTCTTTTCGGTACAGCCGCTCCCCCTGCTCCCATAGCTTTGGACACCAGAAACGCCAATCCGATAATTGCTAATATGAAAACGATTGGTTTT
>JAFWRC010000045.1 GCA_017508825.1 Lachnospiraceae bacterium | reverse complement strand
CAGCTTGATCTTCGGAAGCAATGTCATATCCATCTCAACACCACGATACATCTGGCTGGAGCCTTTCTCGATACCGCAGCCGGTTACCTGTGTTACGGTGATACCTGTTACACCAAGACCATTGAGTGCACGTTTGATCTTGTCGTATCTCGAAAGCTTTGTGATGATAACTACCTTATGCATACCGGTATCCAGAGCGGTACCTGCCACACTTGCGGATACGTTTTCCACCGGAACGGAAGCTTTCTTCTTTGCTTCGCTTGCCTTCTCATAATCCTCTTCGCCCAGGTCTGTGTTCTCATTGGTAGACATCGAAGCTGCGCTGATATCTACGATGGAGAAACCTGCATAAGCAGATGCCAGACCGTGTTCCTTTGCATCCAGACCTTCAATCTCTTCTTCCTCAGTTACACGCAGACCGAAGATTGCCTTGATGATTGCAAATACGATGAGCATACCGATTGCTGCCCATGCTGCTACTGCAACAAAACCAATGAGCTGAATTCCCAGCTGAGTAAAACC
Organism: Lachnospiraceae bacterium; assembly: GCA_017508825.1. Classification (GTDB taxonomy): domain Bacteria; phylum Bacillota; class Clostridia; order Lachnospirales; family Lachnospiraceae; genus NK4A136. The sequence continues at coordinate 5,167 of JAFWRC010000045.1, read as the reverse complement.
GCCACCATAGAACAGACCGTCAATGTCGTTGCCCGGAGCTGTATGTGTTGCAAACAGACCGGTTGCGATGGTACCCCAGATACCGTTCATCATATGTACTGCAACTGCACCGACCGGATCATCGATGTGAAGCTTGTAATCCAGCAGCCATACACCGAAGCAAACCAGAAGACCTGCAACTGCGCCGATGATGATCGCACCGAAAGCATCTGTTACATCACACGGAGCTGTGATCGCTACCAGACCTGCCAGAGATGCGTTCAGACACATCGAAACATCCGGCTTACCATACTTGATCCAGGTAAAGATCATACATACAACCGTTGCAATGGAAGGAGCGATGGTCGTGGTCAGGAATACACTTGCCAGCTGCTCCTTTGTGGTGCAGGCTGCACCGTTAAATCCGTACCAGCCAAACCACAGGATGAATACACCAAGTGCGCCTACTACAATGTTATGTCCCGGAAAAGCATTTACTTTTACGATCTTGCCGTTTTCATCTTTTTCAAACTTACCGATACGCGGGCCAACCATCTTGGCACCAACCAGAGCTGCAATACCACCTACCATATGGATTGCTGTGGAACCTGCAAAATCGTGGAAGCCCATCTGTGCCAGCCAGCCGCCGCCCCAGATCCAGTGTGCCTCGATCGGGTAGATCAATGCGGAAATGATGCCGGAGTATACACAGTAGCTTAAGAACTTTGTACGCTCTGCCATAGCACCGGAAACGATGGTCGCTGTGGTTGCGCAGAATACCAGGTTGAATACGAAGTTGGACCAGTCAAAATCCTGATACGTTGTAAAGATATCAAATCCCGGTTTACCGATAAATCCTAATACATCCTCACCCAGCAGAAAACTGAAACCGATCGCAATAAATACACAGCAGCCGATACAGAAATCCATCAGGTTCTTCATCAAAATGTTACCTGCATTCTTTGCTCTGGCAAAACCAGCCTCTACCATCGCAAATCCTGCCTGCATCCAGAATACCAGTGCAGCGCCGATCAAAAACCAAACCGCAAAGAGTTCGCCGTTGATCGCATCCATAATCTCTTGTGTCATAGTCTCTCCTCCTTTTCCCAAACGTCTCCTTCGTTTGAGTTTTTCTTTTTTGGGATATAAAAAATCATCCCACAGTTGCGCGCCACGCCTTTGTGGGATGATCATTCACATAAATGATATTTTAAAATCAATATACCGAGAACAACAGCTTACCATAGCTCGGGAACGGCCAGCACTTCTCGCTGGAAAGCATCTCTGCTTCATCAACTGCCTTACGCAGGCTTTCCATTGCCGGGATCAGGTCATCGCGAACTGCTTCGGATGTCTTCACGATGCTGTCATATCCCTTCAGAGTCTGCAATACCTCTTCCAGCTTCTGTACTCTCTCCAGGATCGCATCCGTCAGTTCAGAGAGACGTTCCATCGTAGTGATCTCGTAGTTGCATTTTACATTCTGGCTTACCGACTTCATCAGGGAAGTAGTCTTTGCCAGATTGTAAAGGTAACCTTCGATTGCCGGCAGGTAATTCTTTCTTACCATATCTACCATCGTATGGCCTTCGATATTAACGGTCTTGCAGTAGTTCTCCAGCATGATCTCCAGACGGGAATGCAACTCGGACTCGGTGAATACCTGGTGGGAGATCAGCATATCCGCATTCTTCTTGTCCAGCAGGTGCGGCATCGCATCGGCTGTGGTCTTCAGATTGGAAAGACCTCTTACTTCGGTTGCTTCCTTCACCCATTCATCGGTATATCCGTTACCGTTGAAGAGAATTCTCTCGTGTGCTGCGATGGTATCTTTGATCAGCGCGTGCATCTCTGCTTCAAAATCACTTGCACCTTCCAGACGATCTGCAAACTGCTTCAGTACTTCTGCCACTGCAGAGTTCAGCATAATGTTGCAGCAAGCAATGCTGTTAGAAGATCCCAGAGAACGGAACTCAAACTTGTTACCGGTAAATGCAAACGGTGATGTACGGTTACGGTCTGTCGTATCTTTAGAGAAGTTCGGCAGGGTGTGTACACCAAGCTTCATCACTTCACGTTCCTTGCCTACATACGGTGCATCGTTCTTGATCGCATCCAGTACTGCGCTCAGCTCATCGCCCAGGAAGATCGAGATGATTGCCGGCGGTGCTTCGTTAGCGCCCAGACGGTGATCGTTTCCTGCGGTTGCTACGGAAAGTCTCAGCAGATCCTGATAATCATCTACCGCTTTGATGACTGCGGTCAGGAATACCAGGAACTGTGCATTGTCATACGGTGTAGCGCCCGGCGATAACAGGTTCATACCGGTGTCGGTTGCCATAGACCAGTTATTGTGCTTACCGGATCCGTTCACACCAGCAAACGGTTTCTCGTGCAACAGACATACCAGACCGTGTTTTCTTGCAACTTTCTGCATGATCTCCATAGTCAACTGGTTGTTGTCGGTTGCCACATTTGTGGTGGAGAAGATCGGTGCCAGCTCGTGCTGTGCCGGAGCCACTTCGTTATGCTCGGTCTTTGCCAGGATACCCAGTTTCCAGAGTTCCTCATTCAGATCTTCCATAAAAGCGGTAACTCTCGGTTTGATCACACCGAAGTAATGATCATCCAGTTCCTGTCCCTTCGGCGGCATTGCACCGAACAGGGTTCTTCCGGTATATACCAGGTCCGGTCTCTGATCAAACAGTTCCTTGTCGATCAGGAAGTATTCCTGTTCCGGCCCAACACTGGTACGTACATATTTTACATCCTTGCCAAAGAGCTTTAGAATTCTTTTTGCCTGCTTATCCAATGCCTGCATCGAACGAAGCAGCGGAGTCTTTTTATCCAGCGCTTCACCGCTGTAAGAGCAGAATGCGGTCGGAATGCAAAGGGTATGATCTTTGATGAATGCGTAAGAGGTCGGATCCCATGCGGTATATCCTCTTGCCTCAAACGTTGCTCTCAAACCGCCGGACGGGGAGGAGGATGCATCCGGCTCACCCTTGATCAGTTCCTTGCCGGAGAATTCCATGATCACGCCGCCATCCGGAGACGGGCTAATGAACCTGTCGTGTTTCTCAGCGGTCACGCCGGTCAGTGGCTGGAACCAGTGCGTGAAATGGGTTGCACCCTTTTCCACTGCCCAGTCACGCATTTCTTTTGCAACTGCCTCTGCTACTTTCTCATCCAACTTTGCATTTTCATCAATGGTCTTGCGCAGAGATTCATATACATCTGCGGACAGTCTTGCACGCATTACCCTGTCATCAAACACCAGTGATCCAAAAAGTTCCGGTACATTCTGCTTTGCCATTTTTGTTTTACTCTCCTCTCTGTAGTATAAGAAAAGGCGCCGCGGGTATCATATCCACACGGCACCTTCGCCTTATCATTATTATGTTTTACAAAACTCTTACCGGTAAAAAGAAAAGCGCCTTGAAGTATTTTCTTCAAGACGCCCTTGTCCTTACATTTCGTTAGTCTACTACTCCGTGCTGTGAGTGTCAAGCACTTTTTTTATTTTTCTGAAAAATCTGTCAAGCATTTTTGAAATCAAGATGTGTGTCTAATCCCCCCAACAATCCCAATTTGCAATATATCCTATTTTTCCATCCCTGAATTGTACTTTGTAGCCCATAAAGCCTCCCCATCTATAGTATCCCTTCTCGAGCACTCTAAATTCAGTATTCTCAGGGAAAGAAAGTATCTCAGGAAAAGTGTCCAACTCATTAACAAATGCTCCGGAGCGATTTGTGTACCAAACATTTTCTACTTCTTTAAGATCCGACCTGTATACTTTGACCGTATCTTGTTTCAGTTCATAGCAGACATTACATAATTGCGGATCTAAACACGGTTCACATTCTCCATATATTCTCCCCATTTTATCAAACATACAGCCGGTTTTCTCATTTGCCCCCATAATAGGTACCATTTCTTCGTCCTGTTTTCTAAAAATCAGATAGTAAGGATCGTCGCTATAGCCCTCATCATAGGTCACTACTCCCAAAGAACCATCCTCTTTATTTAATTCTATAATATAAATAATTTCAGGACAGATTCGAAACTCATAACACTCCTCACCGTTCAAAAAAAGCTTTGTTTCTTCTTCCAAACTATTTTTTGAAGGAATATAATCTCTATGTTTAAAGGAGATAATATCTATTTCTCCGTCCCCATCTAAATCATACTTAAAATCCTTACAATTCTCTATATAATAGGCGGGCGCGTTATTCTCCTTTACTGATTCGTATTCTAACGGCTCATCTTCTATTGTATCTCCATCTGTATCCGATTGCTTAAAATATCTATTCTTTAATTCCCCGGAATAAATCATTTCTTCGCCCTGTTTTCTAAAAATCGTATAGTTTAAACCATACCCACTAGGATCCTCATTGCATGCCACTACTACTGTCCTTCCAACAGTATCCATTATATAAACACCCACACCACCATTTGAAAATTGATAAAACTCTTCATCGTTGAAAAAAAGACTAAAATCGCGACTCCCATCTTGTCGTTTTTTTAGAGTGATCGTTTCTTCTTTATGATCCCAATCCAAATCATACTTAAACTCCTTACAATTCTCTTCAAAATCCTCAAAATCCTGTCCATCGCGATAACTTAAATACCAATCCCATGTTGCTTGGTATTCTAACGCATCATCTTGGATTGTATATAAATCCGTATCCGGCTGTGTAAAATACATACTCTTTAGTTCTCCGGAATAAATCATTTCATTGCCCTGTTTTCTAAATATCGTATAGTTTAAACCCTCACCACTAGGATCTTCATTACATGCCGCTACTTGGCATGTCGAATCGTTAGCTAAAAGATCCACAATATAAACACCTACACCACCGTCCGGAAATTGATAAAACTCTTCACCATTCAAAAAAAGGGTAAAATCGTGACTCCCATATTGTTGGTTTTTCAAGGTGATAGTATCTATTTCTCCATCGCTATCCAAATCATACTTAAAATCCTTAAAATTCACTACATCCGGCTTTTCGTTATCCATAAAAATACTGAATAATTCGTAATCTGGGGGTGCGGACAAAAACCTGGACACTTTGACACCGAGATAAATCTATGGCATCACGTTATACAAAAGAACAAGTTCAAACCGCACTCATATTATATCGCAAACTAAAATCTTTGCCAAAAGTTGTAGAGATTCTAGGAT
>JAFWRC010000044.1 GCA_017508825.1 Lachnospiraceae bacterium | reverse complement strand
CAGAGGAACGTTACCGGTACGCTCGCCGATGCCGAGCAGGGAGCAGTTGACTGCGGCGCATCCGTACATCCATGCGGTGGTTGCATTGACAACACCCTTGTAAAAATCATTGTGTCCATGCCACTCGATCATCTCGGAAGGAACATCTGCGTGATGCTGCAGTCCGTAAATGATACCGGATACGCTTCTGGGCAGTGCAGCGCCCGGATAAGGTACGCCGTATCCCATGGTATCGCAGGCACGGATCTTAACGGGTACGCCGCTTTCGCGGGACAGTTCCATCAGGCTGCATGCGAACGGAACAACAAAGCCGTAGAAATCCGCTCTGGTGATATCTTCAAAATGACATCTCGGACGAAGACCCGCTTCGATACATTCTTTTACGATGCCGAGATATTTATCGAGCGCCTGCTTTCTGGTCAGGCCCATCTTATGGAAAATATGATAATCCGAGCAGCTTACCAGAATACCGGTTTCCTGAATGCCGATGGATCTTACCAGTTCGAAGTCCTGTTTATTGGCGCGGATCCATGTGGTGATCTCCGGGAACTGATAGCCGAGTTCCATACATTGTTCCAGAGCCTTGCGGTCCTTTTCCGAATAAACAAAGAACTCGGTCTGGCGGATCATACCGTTCGGGCCGCCCAGTTCGTGGAGCAGTTTGTAGATATGCACCATCTGCTCTGTGGTATAAGGCGTTCTGGACTGCTGTCCGTCGCGGAAGGTCGTATCCGTGATAAAGATATCTTCCGGCATGTTTTCCGGTACGCGTCTGTAGTTAAATGCGATCTTGGGTGTTTCCGTATAAGGGAACATTTCACGGAACAGTTCCGGTTCGGCGGTATCCTGCAACTGATAACTGTACGGATCGTGTTCCAGTTTAAACGTTTTGTTGCTCAATGTGATATCGCGCATAATGTTTCCTCCCTAAAAAACTACCAAATTTGTTATTTACAAGTTGTAACATATATACTATTATTTGTAAAATGAATAAAATAAATTATAATTATTCGATTATCGAATAATGGAATAAACGGGGTGAAAACAGTATGGATATCGAATCGATCAAAACCTTTATGGTTCTTGCGCATACGAAGAATTACACAAGAGCCGCAAACCAGCTTTTTGTGGCCCAATCCACGGTAACAAACCGTATCCATGAACTGGAACGGGAACTGGGATTTTCTTTGTTTAAAAGAACCAACCGGAGTGTGGAGCTCACACCGGAAGGAGAAAAATTTCGGGTATACGGTGAGAAAGTGATCGAACTTACGGATACGTCATTGGCAGAGTTATCTTCCGTACAGAAGTATGACCGCTATCTCCGCATCGGCTGCGCAGATTCCATCTACGAAGGACATCTGGCCAATCTGCTTTTGAAACACCGGAAAAATCATCCGAGAGATTATCTGAAGATCTCCATCGGTCTGACCAATCATCTGCTGGAACAGATCCAGAATGATATGCTGGATGTGGTATTTACCTATCTGCCGCTGCGCAAAAATTCCGTGCATTGTGAACTGTACAAGCAGGATACGCTGGTTTTGGTAACGGATATTGAAAACAAAAAATACAAAAAAGGCATCACCGTAGAGAAACTGCTGGAAGAAAAATATCTGATGTGTAATTTCGCATTGCAGGATGTCGGACAGTATATCCGTAAACTGTTTCCGAAGTATCATCAGTTTGAGCTGGAGATCGATGACTGTATGAAGATCGTGCCCTACCTGCTTCATCAGGACAATTATACCTTTCTTCCGAAGGATATGGCAGATCACTATATCAAAGAAAAACAGTTGCGGCGTGTACCGCTGATCAATTTTAATACGCCCGTGATCAACAGTTACATCATATATAAGAAAAGCCTGGAAAAGATCTGTTCGGAGATCTTCGGGATCTGAGTATAACAATTCAGAACAGTTACATATAAGAACTTCTTGCAAATCCGGTAGGTTCGGCTTAAGATAAAAGAAGCTGATAAGATAACTGTGATAATAAGAGATGACAATATGAGGTGCTTATGAAGAATTATGTGATGAGCGCAGAAGAAAAAAAATATCTGAAAGGCTACGATATCACCCAATATGCCCGGCCTTCGCTGACGGCGGATATGGCGGTCTTTGCGGTGCTGACGGAAGGCGATTCGAAAGAATACCGGAAGGATCCGAAGAAACGTCTGGGGATACTGATGATCCGCAGAGGAACCTATCCGTATAAAGACTGCTATGCGCTGCCCGGTGGATTTGCGCGGGAAAACGAGCGGATCGAAGATACGGCGTTTCGTGAACTGAAAGAGGAAACATCGGTGGACAGTGCCTTTCTGGAACCCTTCGGGATGTTCAGCCGGCCGGAGAGAGATCCCAGGGGATGGATCATCTCGCAGGGATTTCTGGCTCTGGTGGATGCGGATAAATACAGGGTACGCGCGGGAACGGATGCTTGGGAAGCAACCTGGTTTTTTATCGATGTGGAGCAGGAAGAACAGAATAAACATGTGCATAAGGACAAGGCGGAGATCTGTACACGATACCGGCTGAAAATGGAACGGGATGCGACGAAACTTTCCGCGCTGGTAGAGGAACGGCGGACATTTTGCAGCCATCACGAGAGTGTCGAATATGAGATCCTGGAGGATGACGGATTTGCTTTTGACCATGCAGAGATCATCCTGCGGGCATATCTGGCGCTGCGGGAGCGGACGGCACAGTCCGGGCGTATTGTATTCGATCTGCTGCCGGAGCGCTTTACCTTATACAGTCTGCAGGAGGCTCACGAGATCATCCTGGGCGAAAAGCTTCTGACGCCCAATTTCCGGAGGAAGATGGCTCCACTGGTGATCGAGACGGACGAGATGGTCACAGGACCCGGGCATCGTCCGGCCAAACTGTTCCGCAGAAATCTGGAAGCATTCTATAATAATAAAGGGGAATGAGTATGATACTGAAAGAACTGGAGATCAAAAACAAAGATTCTCTGGATTATGCAAAAGCAACGTTTTACGGGCATGAGTATACAGAGGCGCTGCGGATCAAAACGCGTCCGGTGGTAGTGATCAGCCCGGGCGGCGGTTACGAGTATACCTCGGATCGTGAAGCGGAGATCATCGCATTGCAGTTTCTGGCAAAGGGATGCCATGCAGTAGTGGTGCGGTATTCCTGCAGTCCGGCCAGATATCCGGTTGCACTGCTGGAATTTGCCAAAGCGGTATGGGAGGTGCGTGCACACGCAGAGGAATGGCATATCGATCCGGAGAAAGTGTTTGTGATGGGATTTTCCGCAGGGGCGCATCTGGCAGCAAGCTTCTGCGCGTTCCGGGAGAAATCTTTTGTGGCGGAAGCGCTGGGCTGCGATAAGGAAATGCTCCGTCCGAACGGACAGATCCTGTGCTATCCGGTGATCACCTCCGGACCGCATGCGCATGACGGATCGTTCCACAGCCTGCTGGGGGATGCCTACGAGGAAAAGAAGGAAGAGTTATCCCTGGAAAGACAGGTGAACGACAGCATTCCGCGTACCTTTGTATGGCATACGTTTGCGGACGGCTCGGTGCCGGTGCAGAATTCTCTTCTATATGTAAGCGCTCTGGCAGAACATGGGATCCCTGTAGAGTATCATCTGTTTGAAAAAGGCGGCCACGGTCTGGGACTGGCAAACGGGCTTACGGTATCACCGAGAGAAAAGGAACTGGAGCCGACGGCAACACCCTGGATCGATCTGCTGCACACCTGGATGGGGCGATTGTAAAAAGCGCAGCAATCCTGAACGGCCGAAAAAGTTAGATTTTCCTAACCCAAAAATCCCTTGTATATGACAAAAAATCTGTGATATAGTGGAAACTGTAGTTTTACGTAACTTTTTAGCACAGCCTGAAGCGCTTGCTGCTGAGGACGTACAAAAGTGCAAAAAGCCGACTTTTTTCAAAGACTGTTTTGGGGAAGAAACAGCACGCATTAACAACATTACTTATGTAAGGAAGGAAGAAAAAATGTTCAAGATCTTATCCATGAAGCATCTCAATGAAGCCATCTTTGAGATGGTGGTAGAGGCGCCGATGGTAGCAAGAAGCTGCCAGCCGGGACAGTTCATCATTGTTCGTTCGGACGAAGAGGGCGAGCGTATCCCTCTTACCATCTGCGATTATGACAGAGAAAAGGGCAGTGTTACCATCGTTGTTCAGATCATCGGTGCAGGCACCATGAAGATGAGCAAGATGAAGGAAGGGGATTTCCTGGCAGACTTTGTAGGACCTCTGGGACATCCTTCGGATCTGGTAACAGATGATATTGAAGAAGTAAAGAAAAAGAAGATCGTGTTTATCGCCGGCGGTCTGGGTACCGCGCCGGTATATCCGCAGGTAAAATGGCTACACGAACATGGCATTTCCGCTGATGTTATCATCGGCGCAAAGACCAAGGACATCCTGATCATGGAAGAGCAGTTCAAGGAAGTGACCGACAATCTGTTTATCACCACGGATGACGGTTCCTACGGCCGCACCGGTATGGTGACCAAGTGCCTGGAAGACCTTGTGACCAAAGAGGGCAAAGTATATGACCACTGCGTGACCATCGGACCGATGATCATGATGAAGTTTGTATGCCAGCTGACCGAAAAACTCGGCATTCACACCGTAGTTTCCATGAACCCGATCATGGTAGACGGTACCGGTATGTGCGGTGCCTGCCGCTGCTCCGTGGACGGCAAGACCAAGTTTGCCTGCGTGGACGGACCGGAATTTGACGGACATAAGGTAAACTTTGACGAGGCTATGCGCCGCAGCGCAATGTACCGTGACCTGGAAGCAAAAGCAAAAGAAGCATTGCTCAACGGTTGAGAAGGGGAGGAAGACGATCATGGCTATTGAAGTAGATGTAATGAAGAAAGTACCCGTAAGGGAGCAGGAGCCTGCAGTACGCGCAAAGAACTTTGCTGAGGTCTGCAAGGGATATAATCAGGAAGAGGCGATGGCCGAGGCGACCAGATGCCTGAACTGCAAGAATGCACGCTGCGTGCAGGGATGCCCGGTATCCATCAACATTCCGGCATTCATTCAGGAAGTAAAAGAAGGAAAGATCGCGGAAGCATACAAGATCATCAGCGAGTCTTCCGCATTGCCGGCAGTCTGTGGCCGTGTGTGCCCGCAGGAGAGCCAGTGCGAAGGCCAGTGTGTACGCGGCATCAAGGGCGAATCCGTATCCATCGGTAAGCTGGAGCGTTTCGTTGCAGACTGGGCAAGAGAGAACGGCATCAAGCCCGAACCGGCAAAGGAAAAGAACGGCAAGAAAGTAGCTGTTATCGGATCCGGCCCGGCAGGACTGACCTGCGCAGGCGACTTGGCAAAGATGGGTTATGATGTAACGATCTTTGAGGCGCTGCACAAAGCCGGCGGTGTATTGGTATACGGTATTCCGGAATTCCGTCTTCCGAAGGAAGCGGTAGTGGAAAAAGAGATCGAGAACGTGAAGTCTCTGGGTGTAAAGATCGACACCGACGTGATCATCGGCAAGTCCATCACCATTGACGAACTGTTCGAAGAAGAAGGTTTCAATGCGGTATTCATCGGTTCCGGTGCAGGTCTGCCGAAGTTTATGGGTATCCCGGGCGAGAACGCAAACGGCGTATTCTCTGCAAACGAGTACCTGACCAGAAGCAATCTGATGAAGGCATTTGATCCGAATTCCACCACACCGATCATGAAGAGCAAGAAAGTTGCCGTAGTCGGCGGTGGTAACGTGGCTATGGACGCAGCCCGTACGGCTCTGCGTCTGGGCGCGGAAGTACATATCATCTATCGTCGTAGTGAAGCGGAGCTTCCGGCGCGTGTGGAAGAAGTACACCACGCAAAAGAGGAAGGCATCATCTTTGATCTGCTGACCAACCCGACCGAGATCCTGGAGGATGAGAAGGGCTGGGTATCCGGTATCAAGTGCATCCGTATGGAACTGGGTGAGCCGGATGAGAGCGGACGTCGCCGTCCGGTAGAAGTGGCAGGATCCGAGTTTGTGATCGATGTAGATACCGTGATCATGTCCCTGGGTACTTCTCCGAACCCGCTGATCTCTTCCACCACAAAGGGTCTGGAGATCGACAAGCGCCGCTGCATCGTGGCACAGGAAGAAAACGGTCAGACCTCCAAGGAAGGCGTATATGCCGGTGGTGATGCCGTGACCGGTGCTGCAACCGTTATCCTGGCAATGGGCGCAGGCAAGGCAGCAGCAAAGGGTATTCACGAATACCTGAGCAAGTAATAAATAATAAAAGATTTCGCAAAGGCAGCGGCTTTCGGGCGGCTGCCTTTTTTCGATAGTGTTAAAACATTGACAAGACCGGAATGAGTGGTAACATGAAAAGACAGGGATCCGGTAACGGTTCAGAGCGGTTACGGGATCAGCAGACAGTGTTTGGGGGATGCGGATGACAGAGCAGTGGGCGCAAAAATTTTCATATGCCGTAAATACCGTGATCCTGCTCATGGTCTTGGGCCTGATGTATTTTTTCAAGATCATCGAGGTCGATTTTCTGGTCAAATTCAGCATTCCGACTATTGCCGTATATATCATCGGCTATATCCTGATCCTGCGTAAAAAACTGGATATTTATGTTTGGGTAGTCTATCTGTGGATCACGATCTATATGGGCATTACTACGCTTTGCCTGGGGCACGATTTCGGTTTTCATCTGTATTGTATGTCCATGATCCCGGTCATGTTCGTGACGGAGTATATTTCCTATAAACTGAATCATAAGAGCCTGAAGGCATTGCCGGTCTGTGTCGGTGTCGTGGTCTTTTATCTCATCTGTACCAGTTATGTTTCCTATAACGGGCCGCTGTGTGACATCGATAAGAATGCCGCCGGCATCTTCTGGATGTTGAATTCACTGACCGTATTCGGGTTTCTGATCTTTTACACCAACTGGCTGATCAAAACGATCGTACAGTCGGAGGACAAGCTGAAGCAGATGGCGCATATCGACAAGCTGACCGGCCTGTACAACCGCCATTATATGATGGAGCTGCTGGAGAAACTGGCATCCAATGCAGACGGCAGCGTGCTGGCCATTGCCGATATCGATCATTTCAAAAAGATCAATGATACCTACGGACATAATGCCGGGGATTACGTGCTGCAGCGGATGGCGGAACTGTTGAAGGAAGGCGATAAGAATGCTTATGTCTGTCGCTGGGGCGGGGAGGAATTTCTGATCCTGCTACAGGGACATCTGGTGAATGACGGAGTATTTGAAGAACTTCGCAGGAAGATCGAAAAGGCGGAGTTCTCCTTTGAAGGTAAACAGATCAATGTCACCATGACGACCGGTGTAGCCTATCGCGCAAAGGATGAGTCCATTGATAAGTGGATCCAGCGCGCCGATGAAAAGCTATATTACGGCAAGCAAAACGGCCGGAACAGGGTAGTCGTGTAAAAAAGTGCTTGCATTTTATCGGCACATCTGTTAGGATAACAAATGTGTCAGATAAACTGACCGGTTTAAGTGAAGAACGTGTTTATGGATCAAAGATGATACCAAAGGCGGTATTACTGGCATTATTGTTGCCTGAATACCGCTTTTTTATATCACAAACACACAAATAAGCACATTTTTAAACAATTAAAAGGAGGATTTACAAAATGGCTTACGTAGATGAAGTACTTGAGAAAGTAAAAGCAAAGAACGCTGACCAGCCGGAGTTTATCCAGGCTGTAACCGAGGTTCTGAACTCTCTTCGCCCGGTTGTTGATGCAAACGAGGCACAGTATCGCAAACTTGCGATCCTGGAGAGAATCACCGAGCCGGATCGTCAGATCATGTTCCGCGTTCCCTGGTTGGATGACAACGGCAACGTGCAGGTTAACAGAGGTTTCCGTGTACAGTTCAACAACTCCATCGGACCGTACAAGGGCGGCATCCGTCTTCATCCGTCAGTAAACCTTTCCATTATCAAGTTCCTGGGCTTCGAGCAGGTATTCAAGAACAGCCTGACCACACTCCCGATCGGCGGTGGTAAGGGTGGTTCCGACTTCGACCCGAAGGGCAAGAGCGACAACGAGATCATGAAGTTCTGCCAGAGCTTTATGACAGAGCTTTCCAAATATATCGGCGCTGACACCGACGTACCGGCTGGTGATATCGGTACCGGCGCAAGAGAGATCGGTTTCATGTTCGGACAGTACAAGAGAATCCGTGATCTGTATGAAGGCGTTCTGACCGGTAAGGGTCTGACCTATGGTGGTTCCCTGGCAAGAACAGAAGCTACCGGCTACGGTCTGCTGTACCTGACCGAGGAGATGGTTAAGTGCCACGGCGACAAGATGGAAGGCAAGGTAGTTGCAATCTCCGGTTCCGGTAACGTTGCAATCTACGCTACACAGAAGGCTCAGCAGCTGGGCGCTAAGGTTGTTACCGTATCCGATTCCACCGGCTGGATCTATGACGAGGAAGGCATCGACGTAGAACTGCTGAAGGAAGTAAAGGAAGTGAAGCGTGCACGTCTGACCGAGTATGCAGCAGCTAAGAAGTCTGCTCAGTACTTCGAGAAGAAGAACGGTGAGCACGGTGTATGGCAGTACAAGGTAGACATCGCTCTTCCTTGCGCTACACAGAACGAGCTGGATATCGAAGATGCTAAGATGCTGGTAGCTAACGGCGTTAAGTATGTTGCAGAAGGCGCTAACATGCCGACCACCATCGAAGCTACCGAGTACTTCCAGGCAAACAACGTACCGTTCGTTGGCGGTAAGGCTGCAAACGCAGGTGGTGTTGCTACCTCCGCTCTGGAAATGAGCCAGAACAGCGAGCGTCTTTCCTGGTCCTTCGAGGAAGTAGATTCCAAGCTGAAGGGCATCATGGTAGGTATCTATCACGCTATCGATGACGCAGCTAAGAAGTACGGCATGGAAGGCAACTACGTAGCAGGCGCTAACATCGCCGGCTTCGAGAAGGTTGTTAACGCAATGATCGCTCAGGGCGTTTGCTAAACATCCTAAGGAGGGGCCCGCTTGCGGGAGGATGCCTTAGGATATTCGCAAGGGGGGACCCTCTGGGGGGGATTCCTTGCGATCTTGGCTAGTGATTGTCTTGACAACACTCTGCCCCGTGGGTTTGCCCGCGGGGCTTTTTTCTTTGGCAAATTGGGGTTT
>JAFWRC010000043.1 GCA_017508825.1 Lachnospiraceae bacterium | reverse complement strand
TTCCGGACATCCCTGCTCCGTCAGATAGGTATGATACGGGCACTGTGTGATATCCATCCGGAAAGTTTTTTCTTCTTTCGGATAGAACACATTCTGAAAGCCCGCGGTCTCGCCAAACATTTTATGACTCATCGTATCCCACATATTAAGAAAGAATCTCTTAAATCCCGGGATCCTGCAGCATTTTCCGATACTTTTCCCTGCGCTCTCCGACTGGTCGGTCATGATCTTTCTCATCACATCAAAAGCCAACTCCGGATCCAGCTCCTTCATCGCAAGATAGATTGCTGCAGCCGGAAAAATCGATCTATCCGTATGTGCACGCACCCCCTTCGGAAGATCCGTATGTTCCGCATACATCTTGAACAGACGGCTGTGTGCTTCCCGCCATATCTTTTCGGCATCCGCGGGCTGCAGCCTGCTTTCGATTTCCTTACGAAATGCCTTCTTACCTTTCATTGTTTTCTGCGTCTTTTTACGCAGTTCACTTTTTTCCTGTTCTGTCAGCATATTTTTCCTCCTTGATGTGTACCGCACTCTTTTCCTGTTACGCGATCTTCCAGGAAACCGCTTCTTTCCGTTCAGATACGAAATCCTTATAAATACCGTCTTCCTTCATCAGCTCTGCATGTGTTCCTTTTTGGGTGATCCTGCCGTTTGCGACAACCAGGATCTGGTCTGCCCCGCGAACGGTTTTCAGTCTGTGTGCGATCATTATGATCGTCTTGTTTTGGGTAAGTTCGGCGATCGCTTTGGACAATTCTGCCTCATTTTCCGGATCGATATTTGCGGTGGCCTCGTCCAGAATAATGATCGGTACATCTTTCAGTATAGCTCGTGCAATGGAGATACGCTGTTTTTCCCCTCCGGACAGAGAGGCTCCGCCTTCCCCGATCACAGTATCATACCCATCCGGCAGACTCATAATAAAGTCATGACACCTTGCTTTCTTTGCCGCTTCCATCACCCGCTCCATCGATGCATCCGGTTCACCAAAGCGGATATTGTTTGCGATCGTATCCCCGAACAGATATACCTTCTGGAATACAAAGCTGAAGTTTTTCATCAGGGAGTCAAAACTGTAGTCCTTTACATTCCGGCCTCCCAGAAGCACCTCACCGCTCGCCACATCCCAGAATCTTGCCATCAGACTGGTCAGCGTTGTTTTTCCGCCACCAGACGGTCCTACGATGGCAGTAGTCGTATTAGCCGGGATCTTTATTGACACATCATCAATGATCGTTTTGTCTTCATACGCAAAAGATACATGTTTCAGCTCGATATCCATAGCAGACGGCGTGATCTCTTCGCCGTCAATATCCATCGGTGGGATCGCGAGCACTTCATTGGCCTGGCTGACCACAATATTGACATTACGCATCAGCGCTGAAAATCCCCCCATCAGATCCAGGCTTTCATAAACCATAAACGAAGATATGATCATCAGGATCGCATACAGCAGCGGCATACTTCCGTTGATACAAAAGTATACGGAAGCCAGCACCATCAGCACGCCGGTCAGCTTTGTCGTAAGTCCCTGCAAAAACATAAACGGGATAACAGTGAATTCCAATTTCGTATCTGCCGCTCTCTTTTCATTAATGGCACCTTCCAGCTTCTTCGCCGTTTTATCCGTCAGATTAAAATTCTTTACTTCCGCGATCCCCTGAATATATTCGATCACCGCAGCAACAAGACTTTCATCTGCACGGGATTTCCTGGGTGCTGCCGGTTTGGTCGCCTTCTGCATCATCGTATTAAAGAAGGAAAATAAGCATGTTCCAGCCAGCAGGATCATTGCAATGCGCAGATCAAAGAACAACATACATACAAAGATCACACCGGTAGTAATAATGCCCTGTGTAGTGATCATGATCACCAGCGTTGCCACATCCGCCAGCATCTCCATCGTGTTTGTTGTGATACTCGTGATCCGTCCCAGACTGTTGGCGTTAAAGAAGCCCATAGGAAGATATCTCATATGCTCTGCGATTTCTACACGTTTTGCACAGCAGGTATTATATCCCCCTTCGCACTGCAGCATGGTTGTTTTTAATCCGACCAGCACCTGTCCGACTATAGATATGATCATGATCCCAAACGACAGCCATACATTGCGCATACTCATATTATTGTTCAGTATCCCATGCAGTACCACTGTGATCGCCGGGATGCGAAAAGCTGCACACATTGCTTTTAATACTCCCAAAAGCATCGCGGTTTGCAGTTTTTTTCGGTTTTCGTTATTGCAAAAATCAAAGTATATCTTAAATGTTTGAAACATCATGCCACCTCCGAATCTCTCGATGATACATGGGCCTCCCACATATCCCGGTACAGCGGACAATTTCTTAACAGCTCCTCCTGTGTCCCGCAAGCCTCTACATTGCCATCATTGATCACTATGATCTGATCGGCTGATACGATGGTCGACAGTCGGTGTGCGATAACGATCAGCGTTTTTCCCTGCACCAGTTTTGCGACCGATCGCTGTACCAAAGCTTCATTTTCCGGATCGGTATAAGCCGTTGCTTCATCCAGGATCACAATCGGTGCATTTTTCAACATCGCTCTGGCAATACTGATCCGCTGCCTTTCTCCACCGGACAAGTGGCCACCTGCTCCGCCCGCAATGGTGTCATAGCCTTTTTCCAGCTTTGTTATGAAATCATGACATCCACAAGCCTTAGCCGCATTTATCACTTCTTCGTCGCTTGCCCCCGGGCGTCCCATACGAATATTTTCCATAACCGTTTCATCAAACAGATAGTTCTCCTGGGAAACATAACCGATATACCGGTTATATATATCCAATGGGATCTCCTTTATATTCACACCGCCATAGGATATCTCCCCGCTGTCCACATCCCAGAACGATGCGATCAGTTTCGCAATGGTTGATTTTCCGGAACCGGAAGGTCCCACCAGTGCATTCACCGTACCTTCTTTGATCGTCAGGTCGATCCCATGCAAAACTTCCGTTTCTTTATATCCGAAATGTACATTGCGAAAGCAGATATCCGTTCCCTGCGGTACTTTCTTCATCTGATCCGGACGATCCATCTCCCGCATTTCCAAAATGCTCGTCACTTCTCCGATGATGGAACTCATCTTCCCCACATTATCCACGTGTCCGGCAACAACCATAAACGGTGATACCAGACCAAGAGCCAGAATGATCAGCAAAAGTGCATCCGCACCATCCACACGTCCCGTCATATAAAACCATGCGGTAAATGGAAGAAGCGTGAGCAGCTGCGCCGGAAGAAGTGCCATCGCAATATTCTGTACCACATTACAGCGCCGCATCCATTCGATAAAGCAATCGGCACCTTCTTTTGCAGCTTTCGAAAACTTTTCATAAGATGATCTGGTTTTGCTGAATGCTTTGATCACTTCGATCCCATTGATGTATTCCACTGCAGTATCATTCAGGGCTTTGGTCTTTTCTATGGTATTTTGGTAGCTCTCCGTTGCGCCAACCATCATCAGGCAGTAAAAGATAAGTCCGACCGGAACGCTGATCAGCGCCAACAGGGTAAGCTTCCAATTGATCGTAAACATCAGGATCAGGATACCAATGGGTACGATCGCGTTAGAGATCACCTCCGGAATAATGTGGGCCAACGTGGTCTCAACGGCATCCACACGTTCTACGATAATGTTTTTGTAGGACCCGGAAGAATCCTCCAGAACATCTCCCAGAGGCATACGACTTAACTTTTTGGTCAGTCTTCTTCGGATCTCTGCCAGCACTCCAAATGTCGCTTTGTGCGATGTTGCTGTGGATATGATATGAAATGCACGATTGGCCAGCCAGCAAAGTGCCATATATCCGCACTGCGTCAGGTAAAACTGCATATCACGATTACCATCGATCAATGCCCGTACCGTATTGGCAACAAACAGATACGGTATAAATCCGGCGATCACGCTCAGGATTGCCATCACAATACTGAACAGATAGGCGCTGCGATCCATTCCGGCAAATTCCAGTACCCAGGCCAGAGTTCCTTTCTTTTTTTCTTTTTTGTTCATACTACGTTTTCTATCCTCCTTACTTATATTAGTCTTTTCTAACTCATCGAGTATAATAAAGGCCTGATCCTCGTCAGGCCAATACTATCCTATAAACCCAAGATCTGCTTCATACCGGCGATACAAAAAGAAGAAGATAAACAGATTTCATGGATGGTCTCTTCTTCCGTCATCCCATTCAGAAAACTGTCAAAGCCAGAAGATACCATAAAAAAACTCATGTGCTTGACTACACCGGCAGTTATATTTTCCGGATGTGCGATATAAGGACGGCACTTGTCCAAAAACTCCATCGTGCTTTCCATTTCACATTCGGCAAGACGGTCGCAATAATCATCATAACCGGTACCACTGCTTGCCGCAAGCAGCAGGCGGAAAATATCTGCATGCTCATAAAGATAACGGATCAGGATACGGTCAGAAGAAAAGCTCTGCTCTAATACATTTGCAATATCGGAAGCAGAATAAATCTCCTGATAGGGTGCTTTCTCATTTGTAAAAAGCTCATTCAAACCGTTCACGACAGGCTCTACCAATTGCGCAAACAGGTCTTCCTTGCTTTTGAAATGGGCATAAAATGCTCCATTGGTTACTCCGGCATCTGTACAGATCCGGCGGATCGATGCCCCGGAAAAACCATATTCCGTAAAATGCGACAAAGCGCTTTTTAATATGCGTTCATGCGTTTGTTCAAAATCGTATGCCACAGATGATCTCCCGGCCCTCAAATTATTACCTTGTAATATTACATTGTAATATCTCGAATGTCAAGCAGATTTTTTAATTCTGCAGCGTTTGTTCTTCCGTATCCGCCTGCAATTCATAGATCCGCTTATAATCCGGGCAATCCTCCAGCAATTCTTTATGTTTTCCCTGCCCTGTAACGCGCCCCTCAGACATAACGACGATATTATCACAATGCACTACGGACCGTAATCTGTGTGCGATCATCAGAACTGTCTTTCCGCGCGTCAGTTTTTCAATAGCTTTTTGGATCTGTGTCTCTGTCTCCGGATCCAAAGATGCCGTATTCTCATCCAAAAGTATGATCGGCGCATCCTTCAGAAACGCCCTGGCAATAGATAATCTCTGCCGCTCTCCGCCCGACAGTGTATGCCCATTTTCTCCGATCACCGTATGGATACCATCCGGCATTTTATCAATAAAAGACATACATTCCGCCATCTGTGCAGCCTGAAACACTTCTTTCTCTGTTGCATTTTTGTTTCCGATCAGAATGTTATTGTAGATCGTATCATTAAACAGCGTCACATCCTGAAACACGATAGAAAATAACTCCATCAGTTTCTCCGGCGCCACCTGACTGATATCCTGTCCGCCAATGCGTATACATCCCCTGCTGATATCCCGAAATCTTGCAGCCAGCCGGCATACCGTACTTTTTCCGCTTCCCGATGCCCCGACCAGCGCCGTGATTTTCCCCTGTTTTGCGGAAAAACTGACATCTCTCAATGTCTCTTTGTCATCATAAGAAAAATCCACATGCTCAAATACGATCGCGTAATCCGAATATACC
The DNA here is from genome assembly GCA_017508825.1 of Lachnospiraceae bacterium. GTDB lineage: Bacteria > Bacillota > Clostridia > Lachnospirales > Lachnospiraceae > NK4A136. The sequence goes on along the minus strand of JAFWRC010000043.1, from coordinate 7,193 downwards.
GGTTTCTCTGTGCCCTCCTGCACGGGATACTCTCTGATCTCCTTTAATCTTCCTGCTGCCACCATGGATGCGATCAATGCCCCCAAGCCTTCATTCGCATGAGACAACGGTTCATATACCCAAACCGCCATGATCAGAAAGAGCAGAAATACCGGTGGCGCGATCTCTCCGGTTACCAGCATTTCCGCGCCTTTTACGATCACAAAGACCATTCCCATCCGCATCACATTATATGCAGCAGCCACACAGCCGCCTGCCAGAAATTCAAAACCGACCAGTCCCGGAAGCAGCCTTTTGATCTGTCTCTCTACCTTATCCTGGTATTTTTTCAGCGAATCGGAATGCTTCAGTACCTTGATATTCTCCAGGTATTCCTGTACACTTTCCGAGATCTTTACCTTCTTTTCCCGATTTCTCCGATGTGTTCCGCCGGAAATGGTTTTACTGAGGGCCATGGCAATAAATGCCAGCGGAAGACAAGCTGCCAGATACAATGTCAGCTTAATATTTACAAATGCCAGCCCCGCCAGGATCACCGCTGCACTCAGAAAACCGCTGATGGTTTCCGCCACCTGATTGATCAATGCCCCTTCCACCGTCGTCATATCATCCATGATCGCCGAGGTCAGATCTCCCAGATCTCGTTTGGATAAATATTCCTCCGGAAGATACCGCAAACGGTCAGCGATCGTCATCCGCAGATCACTGTTTTCCATTCCGGCTTCCAGATACTTCGCGCGGTACATCCTCCGATAGCAAAAATACATGGCTGCCAGTATCACACAGCCGGCCACAATATACACTCCCATATTCGTGCCGGTTGCATTACCTGTCAGTTTTCCCAGCATTTCCGATAATGCAAACGCCAGCAGCAGTACCGGTGTTGTGGCTATGATCTCAAAGATTGTCAGATAGACCGCTGCCTTATACAGTGCCTTCTGTCCCTTGTCACTTAGTCCGTATAGTTTCTTCAGCATATCACACTCTCTCCGATCCGCCAGTCGACCGCACTGTTATATTCCGTAACCATTTTTTCATATCTTCCCTTCTGCATCATCAAAGTCTCGTGTGTTCCGTCTTCCACGATCATTCCGTCCTCGATCACACAGATCCGGTCTGCATCGCGCACGGTAGACATCCTGTGTGCGATCATAATAACTGTTTTTCCTGCCAGCAGTTTTTTCAATGCCTTTCGGATCAGATATTCATTTTCGCTGTCTGCAAAAGCCGTCGCCTCGTCCAGGATCACGATCGGTGCATCCATAAGGATCGCCCTTGCTATCGCAAGCCTCTGGATCTCTCCTCCGGAAAAATATGTCCCTTCCGCTCCGTAGACCGTATCGATCCCGTCCGGCAGCCGCTTTAAGATATCATTGCATTGTGCCGCATCCAAAGCAGCCATGATCTCGTCATCCGTTGCGTCTTTTCGATAAAGCGCCACATTTTCACGGATCGTCGTCTTCAGGAGCGTACTTTCCTGAAATACCACGCTGACCGTGCGATCCAGCATCTCTTTCGAAATGTCCCGGATATCCGCGCCACCGAGCAGCACTCTGCCGCCGGTCACATCCCGTAACCGTCCTGCCAGAGATGCGATCGTACTTTTCCCCCCTCCGGATACACCGACCAGCGCCGTCACAGTTCCTTCTTTAAATTCCAGATCGATCCCTTTTAATATTTCCGGTCCATTTTGGGTATAACGGAAATTCACTTGATCAAATACAATATCATAATGCGTCGGGACCTTGTTTCCCTTATACTCCATCGGCTGCTCGGCAAGCAGTTCCTCCAGCCGCTCCATCGCTTCCGATACAATGATCGTCTCCGAGGAATTACTCATGATCCGCTTCAGCATAGTTACAGCCATCGGTACCAGGGATGCAAAAAATACCAGATCAACAATGACCGATGCATCCGCTTTTTTCGAAAACAAAAACAGTGCCGTCGGGATCAGTGTAAAAAATATCGCATTGATCGCAGTATTATATGAACTGTCCGCAGTGATCATCGACATCGCAAAGTCTTTGGTATATTCCGTAAAATCCTTTGTTGCATCCCGATACCGTTTAAAACTCTCCGCGCTCTGCCCGAATGTCTTCATTACCGGGATCCCGCGAACATATTCTACGGCAGCATTGGAAACATCCGCCGATGCCTGCTGGTATTTTTTCACAAACTCTCCGCCGCTTCCTGCCATGATCGACATCAGAAGAATAAATCCTATGATCACCGGGATCAGACAGGCCACTGACATCGGTATACTGTAACGGAACATAAATACACCAAATGCGATCGGTAAAACAATGGACTGTGTGGTATTCGGGATCTGATGTGCGATCAATTGCTCCGGTATATCCGTATTTTTTTCGATCAGTTTACGCAGACTTCCGCTGGCGTTGGTATCAAAAAATCCTGCCGGCAGTTCCCCCACTGCCCGGATCAACCGCATCTTAAGTCTTGCAGCAGTACTGAATGCCGTGATATGCGAAAAAAGAAGCGACATTCCGTATAATCCAAATGCCGCGCAGATATAAAACAGAAGATTCTTTCCGTTCTCCTGTATTTCCGAAACATTTACAGTATCAATATGGTCAAGAGAAGTGATCACTTCCTCTGCCGTACGATATACATAAGTATATGCATAAATATTGCAGACCGCGGATACCGCAGCAAACAAAACGCTGACCATGAGCGTTATTTTAAAAACGCCCATGGTCTTAAACAACAGTTTCAGATTTGTTTTCTTTTTCATGCTCTTGCCGGACGCGCCTGTCCTTCCTTTAAATGTTTCTTCAGGATCACATATCCGAGATAAACACCTGCAATCGCCAAAACAAAGACTACCGCCGTTGCCAGAACGCCCATTGCTCCCTGTGTATATCGGATCATCTCATCCATCGCCTCCGGTGTCTGTCCTCTGGCAATCCAGTTTTCGCGATAACTCTCTACAAAAAACCAGCTGGGTACGATAGACCCCCATGCCTGACCGATATGCATGATCCCGGATGCCAGAGCCACCTTCCATACGGGCGGCCTGCTCTCTCTCGATGCGATCAGATCCGCGATCACCGCACTCACCATGGAAGTGATGATCCACGGCAGATACCCTGCTCCCATCATAGTAAAGAGCAGCAGGCTAATAGCAGTCAGTATGGTAAACTGACCAAACTTTCCCACCTTACGCGTCATAAAGAATAAGATCGATCCCGCGATCAACGCGCAGAGTCCCGGACTGACCGCATGCCCAAACGCGCCCAAAGCTGTTACGCCTGCCATCGAGACCATATAAAACACCAGATATAATGCCGTGAGCAGCGCGATCATAACCACATCCTTGATCTTTAAACTATTTTTCATTTTTTCCTCCTTTAAACATATATTTGAATATTTTTTATTTAACCTCTTCCTGCATCTCGTGAAAGATCCCGTTCAGCAGAGAAAGATTTTCTTTGTTCAAACGGAAGTCTTCTGCTATACTGCCGTTTTTCAGATAAACAATACGATCCGCAACATGACGGATAAACTCATAATCATGGGATATCACCACCGTTGCCGCATTCCTGCTCAGGTGAATGATCTCTGCGGATACTTTCAGCATCGAACTGACATCCAGTCCACTGGTAGGTTCGTCAAAAAGGATCACCTCTTTATCACAGAGCATCGCCATCGCGATCTGCAAGCGTTGCTTCTGTCCGCCACTCAGATCAAACGGATGCGTATGCCGGTATTCGTATAATCCAAAGTGTTCCAAATACCGTTTTATACTCTCCTCATCCTTCTTTACCAGTGTCAGTTCATTATGGACAGAAGTTCCGAAGAGCTGATAGTCCGGATCCTGCATGATAAAGAAGGGGATTCCCTTCATGCGGATCTTTCCATGGTCCGGTTTGATACTCCTGCACATAAGTTTCGCAAGCGTCGTCTTTCCGGCACCATTGGCACCGACAATAACCGTTGTCTCCCCTTTTCTTAAATTGAAGTTTATATCTTTTAAAATATTCTTATAGGATACATCTTCCACACTAAGCACTTCTTCATCCGAACCGGCATTCTCACGAAAAGGCACATCCAGATGAAAGATATCAAAACTTCTGCTGTGATAACCGCTCTGTTTAAACTGTTCTTCACTGCCATAAATTCTCAAGTGTCCGCTTTCCATAAAGAAAACACGGTCAATGATCCCGTTCAGATAATAAAACCTGTGATCCGACACGATCACGGTCATCCCCTTTTGTTTCATCTCACGGATCAGACATCCCAGTTTCATTGCATTTCCGTAATCCAGATTTGCGGACGGCTCGTCAAACAAAAGCACTTTCTGATCCATTGTCAGCGATGATGCAAGCGCCACCATCTGACGTTCTCCGCTGGACAGTTCATACACGGAACGATCCAGCAGCCCTTGCAGCGAAAAATCCTCTGTCAGTTTTTGCAGATGCCGGTCCATCTCTTCTTTCGAATAGCCGTAATTCTCCATCGGAAACACCAGTTCCGCAGTTGTGTTATCCGTAAAAAACTGAGACCTGGGATTCTGGAATACACTTCCGATCTCACGGTTGAGTTCATGCATCTTCATGCCTTCCCGGTCTTTTCCCAATACATATATATGACCGTTCAGTTCTCCTTCCGTGACCTCCGGGATCAGCCCATTTAAACATTTCAATAATGTAGATTTTCCGCATCCGCTGTTTCCCGTGAGCAGGATCACTTCTCCTTCATAAATCTCAAAAGAAATCTCCCGGATCCCTTCCTCCGAATCCGCATAAGTAAATCCCAGCTCACTTGCTTCGATCATCTTCTGGCCCATATTGCTGCCCCCGCTACGCCAAGTGTAAATACCATGATCACCAACACATCTGTAATCCGGAAACGTTGTTCATAGTACGATGATCGCCGCATCGGCGCATCAATTCCCTTCACCATTCCCGCCGCCGTAACTTCTTCCGCAAGCGCTGCACAACGGAACAACTGCGGTGCAACAAAATAACGGAAGCTGGCAATGGGTTTACGTATCGTAAATGCGATCCCCCGCAGGCGCATAGACTCTTTGATATATCGGAATTCCCTGCTGAAGGTAGGAATATATTTTAATGTGATGGTCGCCGCAACCACCAGGATCCTCGGCAGATGCAGATCTTCCAGCGCCGATAACAACTGCGCCGAAGAATACCTGCTGATCAGGATCGATGCCAGCATAAAACACGGAAACGACTGCGTAAATACCAGAAAGAACAACGCGATGAACTGCATTCCCAGATATAAGCATCCGTAATACAGTCCGTATAATACCGCATACAAAATCAGATAGATCACAAACCTGCGATAGTATCCCAACAGCAGCAGCAGCGCCCCGCAGAAGACTGCAAGCACCGGCTGCAGGTAAGTTCCGTTGATAAAGATATACAAAGACGGTGCCAGTATATTGATCAGGATCAGTACGATCGGATTCAGTTTAAAACTTTTCATAAGTACAAACCTCTGCGTTTATAATGTTAGTTATATCTAACTCTATCCTCAAAAAATATGCCGAGCTTGCCCGGCATTGTTAGTTTTATCTAACTTCCCATATCTTAACAGAATTATTCCTTTTGTCAAGTATGGAATTCCCTGTATCTTTTTATTTTACTTTTTTTATCAGTTTTTCTACTTTATCCGAATTACGATCTCTCTACCACTCTCAGATACCCTACTCTTCCGTTCTCGATACACAGCACATAATCGCAGCATAGTTCGATCAGCTCCGGATCGTGGGTTGCCACCAGTACGGTGTTGCCCGCATCAGCTAAACTTTTCAGGAGTCCACCTACTTTTTCCATATGGCAAAAATCCAGCCCCGATGTCGGTTCATCAAACAGCATCAGTTTCGCATCCGCTGCGATAGCAGATGCGATCGCTACTCGCTGTTTCTGTCCACCGGATAATGCCATGGGATGCTTTTCTTTAAACTCCAGGATACCCAGGCTCTGAAGGATCTGATCACAACGTTCCTTATCCTCTTCCTCCATCGAAAGCAGCACCTCGCCCTGCACGCTGTCTGTGAACAACTGGTGATTCACATCCTGCATGACCATATAGCAGATCTTCAGCCGCTCTTTTCCCTTATATTCTTTTCCGTCGGTTTCAATGATCCCGTGACAGTCTTTTTCCAGACCGCACACGCATTTCAGAAATGTAGACTTACCGGTCCCGTTATGTCCGATCACACCGATCACCGTATTTTTCGGCAGCGTCAGCTTGGGAATGCACAGACTCAGCCCCTCATCGTTTTCCCGGAATTTCTTTTTCCGTATCAGATACGGTTTCTTGTTGTAGGAAAAATAAAAGTCCTTCAGGACGATACCATCCGCAATCTCCTGCGTTTGGATATCACTCCCCGCAAAATCCGATGAAAGAATATCCGAAACCGCAAGCGGACGCATCTGCAGGCTGCGCACCTTTTCACTGTCCATAGCCGCAAATTCCCAGCCGCTCCATTCGTGACGGATCTTTCCGGTCTCCATATAGATCACACGGTCTACCAGATCCTTTAAATACCACAGCCGGTGTTCCGAGATAATAATGGTCTTGCCCTGCGCTTTCCAGCGTTTGATCACTTCCCTTAAGTTTCCGATCGCGCCCTGGTCCAGATTGGATGACGGCTCATCAAGCAGTATGATCTCGGGCAGAAGTGCCGCTACCGATGCACACGCAATGCTCTGTTTTTCTCCTCCGGAGAGTTCAAATAAGCATCTACCCATCAGCTTTTCAATATGCATCTCACTGACGATATCCTGCTTCCGTTCTTTGATCTTACCGGTCTCCATTCCGATGTTTTCCGGTCCGAACACGATCTCCCCATCCGTATCTACAGAGAAAAACTGGCTTCTCGGATTCTGAAATACCGTACCGACCACACCGGCCAGTTCATACAATTCCGTTTTGGCGATATCATACCCGGCTACATTCACACTGCCTTCCAGATCCCCCTGATAATAATGCGGGATCAGGCCGTTGATCAGTCGGATGATGGTTGTCTTACCGGATCCGGATGCGCCGGTCAAAAGCAGTGTTTCCCCTTTAGGAATGGTCAGTGACAGATCATCCAGCAAGCCTTTTTCCGAACCCTTATACTTGAAATGTACATGTTTTATTTTGATAAAATTCTCGCTCATAATATGTATTTAAACACCACAAAGATTCCTGCTGCTGCAGTA
>JAFWRC010000042.1 GCA_017508825.1 Lachnospiraceae bacterium | reverse complement strand
TCGAAATGTAGCGGTCGGTGAGCCATGGGGACGGTTCTTGTGGCAACAAGATCGAAGATCTTTAGCCACAAGAACCGTCCCCGTGGCTCGCCGACTCGACAAACCGGAATTTGTATATCTTAAACCATATACCTTAACGCCACCTTCAGCATCGTCTCCGTATCGGCAGCACCTTCCTTCGACGCTTTGATCACAGCCGCCCTTGCATCTTTTACGGGATAGCCGAGCGCGGTCAGCGCTTGAACGGTTTCGGCCATCACACCGTCTTCCAAAGCGGTATCTTCCTCTGCCTGCGGCAGGTAACCGATCATATCCTCGGCGCTTACTTTGCCTTTCAGATCAACGATCAGCCGCTCCGCATTCTTCTTGCCGAATCCCGGCGCTTTGCAAAGCGTCTTGGTATCCCCCGATATGATCGCGACTCGGATCTCACCCGGTGTCAATGTAGACAGCAGGGATAACGCTACCTTGGGACCGATTCCGCTGACAGCCAGAAGCTGCTTATAGAGTTCCAGTTCTTCCTCACTGCCGAAACCATATAACTGCAGCGCATCCTCACGCACGCTGGTATATGTATATATCTTCACTTCACTCCCGATAGACGGAAGCATAGATATGCGCCCCACCGGATAGAACACATTGTAGCCGATCCCGCCGGTCTCGATCACAATACGGTCTGTTTTTTTGGCAACCAATTGCCCCTTAATATATGCATACATAGATTGATCACTCCATTTTAAAAATATCGTTCTGCCTGCAGCCAGCTCGCACTTATCGCGGTTGCGTAAAGCAAAAAAATAAACGTTATCGAACATCCATTCCCGACAACGTTTACATAATAGCATAGATTTGTAATGCGGTCAAACCCGATTCACTCGATGTCCTCATATATCCCATCCGGTTCTTCCACCCTCCGAAGAAGCCATGAAACGCCTGCCGCAAGTATCGCGCTCGCAATACAGACTTTTGCACCGATCGATTTTAATACGCCCTCCAGATCCATCGTCTGGTAAAACAACACCCCATCCAACATATTTTCATCCTTATATGACTCTAACTGTCTGTTTTGCATCTGATCGCTCATAAAGTTCATTTTGCCCACGATCTCGCCTGCGTTTTCTTCCGGATCAAGCACCGCGATATCCGACTTGGCGGCGATCACAACACTTTCCCCATTTACGTCACGAAAAAGAATATTGAAGAATTTATAAGTACGCTGTTCATAATGCTTTACCGAAGATACTACTATGGAATCCGTATAAAAACAATCGATCACACGGTACGATTCTTCCGGAAGTCTGAAGAAACCATGCCCGACCAAAGTGTCTCCGTTTGCCAATTCCACGATCTCTTTTTTCGTCAGATCCGTAAGATTGACCGGTTTGTTATTTGGCAAAAAAAGCCATATTCCAAAACTGCATACCGTGATCATGATCAATAGGATACGAAATGCTTTTACAACAGCAACCGGTGATCTGCCCATAACATTCCTCCTGTATCAAGCCCCATATGTTCACCCTTTTCTATCAATGTAACACAAGAAAGATCGTTTCACCAGCAACTATTGATGTCATGTCCGCACTTTTCGTATCCGTTTACAGCCTGTACGTTGTTCCGTTTACAACGTATCTTACAAAGTCTGTACGGTAAAAAGGATCGTTTTATTTGTCTCATCAAACCATGTTCTGCCGGAATAGGTACTCTTTAAAGCATCTTTCGTAAATTGACCATCCAATTTGTAATCACCGCTGCGTTCCGTCACTGCCTCAAAAGTAACACTTGTCTCAAAATCCTGCCATTCATAAGCCCCGGCTAAATCATTCGCAGCTTCCTCCGTCAAAACCATATAGCCCTGATATACATAACTGGTAGGCCCCGGCAAACTGCGCGGATCATCATCCCCGCCATGCTTGATCACTTCAAACTCCGTGGATTCGATACCCTCCAGTCCGGGAAACAGATCCTGCACTATCGATACATCCGTGGATATCGTTGCTGCAGAGGCATTTGCATTTGCGTTTGTGGTACTGCCGACTCCCGTACGGCTTCCGGCAGCATTCCCATTCTGGCAGGCGCTTAACACGGTTACCATCAATGCCGCAGTAAAAGCAATCACTGTTTTCTTCATAATCTCTCCTCCCAAATCTGTTTTAACTATTTTCAGAATATATCGTTCATTTCAACACTCGTCAATCTATGCTCACATCCGCTTTCATCCGAAATATTTTCGGTTCCGTACAATGATCACCACGATCAATCCGACGCATACTATTCCTGCTGCAGCACAGAGCATCGACAGCTTAAAATCATTTACATGTTCCATAGTATTCAGGATCACGCCTACTGTTTCCGGACTTCCGTTATATCCGGCATCCTGTTTATTCTGAATTTTTTCATCCATCATAATCATCTTGCAGATCAGATCCGCTTTTTCCCGTTCCAGGTCGATACGATCCAGGTCGCTTCGTACCGCGGTCACGACAGGCTCTCCGTTTTTATCCTCAAACCGGATCGTATAATAGCCGTAATAAACAATATCTCCGGATCCTTTACTTCTGGTGATGATTACTTTTTCTTCATAAAACTTCCCAAGGACGCTGTAATCATCTGATCTCAACGTATAAAAACCCTTCAATGGCGTAGAACCGTCTTTTGCCAGGTGTACGATCTCTTTTTTACTAAGGTCAGTCAGATCCGTTATTTCACTGTTCGTAAAAAACAGCCAGCCGCAGATTCCGCATAATATGGCCAGAAACACCAGAAATCCGATTGCTATGATAACGTTTGTTTTTTGTTTTCTCATCTGTTTGTCTCCTTACCGCCACTTCTGCGGGGTACTGTTTACAATCTCAGCCCGATTCTCCGTCTTCCTTTTTTTCGTCAGCAAAACGATAGCCACAATAGCCGTTATCAGCATATTTATGATCGCTACGACAAATAGGAGCACCATTCCGACAATAATGATCATTCCGATCGTTCCAAAATTATCTTCCATTTTCCACCTCCGAAGAATTGCATTTCCTTTGCATATCAAAGAAACGAAAGAACGATCAAAATTTTATGGATTATTAAAACACTTTTTACGAAAGGAAATTGAAGATCAATTTCCTGTAATGTTAAAAAAGGGCTCCGATTACGGAACCCATGCACCGTGCGCAATTGCGACGGCAATATAATTTTCCTTATACTCTGCTTCAGGCCTTCTTCTGATTGATGTAATTGATCAGTCCTTCTGCTTTGATGATCTCCTGCATAAACGGCGGGAACGGCTGTGCCTGGAAGGATGCCCCCGTGGTCTTGTCGGTGATCACACCGTTGTCAAAATCCACTTCCACTTCATCGCCGGCCTTGATCGCCTTAGCTGCTTCCGGGCACTCCAGGATCGGCAGCCCAATGTTGATGGAGTTGCGGTAAAAGATACGGGCGAAGGTCTCTGCGATCACGCAGCTGACACCGGCCGCCTTGATCGCGATCGGCGCGTGCTCACGGGAGGATCCGCAGCCAAAGTTTTTATCTGCTACAATGATATCCCCCTGCTTTACGTTGTTTACAAAATCCTTGTCAATATCTTCCATGCAGTGCTGCGCCAGTTCCTTCGGATCGGAAGAGTTCAGATACCGTGCGGGAATGATCACGTCAGTATCTACGTTATCGCCATATTTAAATACACTACCCTGTGCTTTCATTCTTGTATACCCTCCTTCTTAAAGCGCATCCGGAGATACGATATTTCCCTTGATGGCCGTTGCTGCAGCCACCGCCGGGGATGCCAGATAGATCTCGGAATTGATGTGTCCCATACGGCCTACAAAGTTACGGTTCGTAGTAGACAGACATTTCTCACCATCACCTAAGATGCCCATATAGCCGCCCAGGCAGGGACCGCAGGTCGGTGTGGATACAACACAGCCGGACTGGATAAAGGTCTTGAGATATCCCTTCTCCATACACTCCAGATAGATGGACTGGGTTGCCGGGATGATGATGCAGCGCATACCCTTAGCGATATGTCTGCCTTCCAGGATTTCTGCCGCAATACGCATATCTTCGATGCGTCCGTTGGTACAGGATCCGATCACGACCTGATCTACTTTGATGTCGGAAGCTTCAGATACCACGTGGGTATTCTCCGGCAGGTGCGGATAGGAAACCGTCGGCTGTAATTTATCCAGTTCAATGGTGTACTCCTCGTCATATTCCGCATCAGCATCCGCTTCAAATACGGTATACTCACGCTTGGTATGTTCCTTCAAGTATGCAATAGTTTTATCATCTACCGGGAAGATACCATTCTTACCACCGGCTTCGATCGCCATATTAGAGATGGTAAAGCGGTCATCCATGGACAGATACTGAATGCCGTCACCGACAAATTCCATGGAACGGTACAGTGCGCCGTCCACACCGATCATACCGATGATATGCAGGATAATATCCTTACCGCTGATCCATTTTGCCGGCTTGCCGGTAAGGTTAAATTTTATTGCAGACGGTACCTTAAACCATGCTTCTCCTGTGGCCATACCTGCAGCCATATCCGTAGATCCTACACCCGTGGAAAATGCGCCTACCGCGCCATAAGTACAGGTATGAGAATCCGCACCAATGATCACATCGCCCGGAACCGTCAGACCTTTTTCCGGAAGCAGCGCATGCTCGATCCCCATCTCGCCGACTTCAAAATAATTGGTGATCTCGTTTTTCTTCGCAAAGTTACGTACGCAGCGGCAATGCTCTGCGGACTTGATATCCTTATTGGGAACAAAATGATCCGGCACCAGAGCGATCTTGTCCTTATTGAACACGCCCTCTGTCTTCATCTTATCCATTTCCTTGATCGCAACCGGGCTGGTGATATCATTGCCCAAAACCAGATCCAGTTTTGCCATGATCAGCTGTCCGGCTACGACTTTGTCCAATCCCGCGGCACGCGCAAGGATCTTCTGCGTCATTGTCATTCCCATCTTATTGTTCCTTCCTTCCGTAGATTTATAAAAACAAAAATTATCCTAACATAAACCAAACTAAAAAACAATATCCTTCAGTTCTTCACACATCTTTTCCAGTCCTTCTTTGCATTTTGACTGTTCATCCCTGCGTTTCTGCACAGCGTTTTGCGCCTCATACAGCGTGTTCCCCAGCTTGGCAACATCATCCGTCAGCGCTTCTCCGGCAGACAGCATCTTTTCGATCTCCTGCCGTCTGTCCTGCAGCGCCGTTTTGCTCTCCTCAAACGCCCGGCTGCATTCCTCGCCTTTCTCCCGGCATTCTCCGGACTGGTCCATAGCCAGTTTCAGCGCATTTCTCGTACGGATCAGGAGCAGCAGGACATCATCTGTCTTTTCGTTGATCTTCCCGGTCAGCTCCTTGATCTCATCAAGAGCGCTGATGGTAGACACGGTAATGCTGCCGGATCTTGCAGTATCCAAAGCCGTATTCATGGCGTACAGATTGGTCTGCGTGGATAAAGACTGCAGGGCGGTCATTTCATTGTATATATTTTCCAACAGATCCCCGGCATCCGTCTGCATATTCCCAAGCAGTTGAAAGGTACCGCCAAGTTCTTCAAAATCCGCTGCCGTATCCTGATACTGCCGTTCGCTCTCCCGAAGGCCCGAATCGATCTGCTGCATCTGTTCATACAGCTCATCTTTCTGCTCTTTGATCCCGCTCTCAAGAGGCATGGCGTCTTTCAGGAGCTTCAGGAGTTTATCCCCGGAACGGATCAGCTCCGCTTCACGGTCCTGCAGCGTTTCAAGATCCTGTATCAGAGTCTTCGCCATCTCCGTCTGCTGATGCCGGTTTTGCCTGGATTCCGTAAATGCATCGTCAAGATCACTCTGCGTTGTCTCCAATTCCCGCGACAGTGCATCCACCTTCTCTGACTGGGCGCGCAGGGAATCCGCCAGGCTCTGTATTCCGTTTTCGCCGGAATCCGAAAACTTATCTTCACGGATCAGTTTGTTGGCTACACGGTCCAGCGGCACAAACAATTCTCCGATCCTCTGTGTCACCAGAAAAGAAGCAATGATATACAAAGCCAGATAGACCACAAACATACCGATGGCTTTTCCGTAATACTGCGAAATATCCTCTTCGGTAATGAAAAGCAGTATTGCGCTCGCGGTATAGATCAGAAAAAAAGCAATACCGAAACACAACACTACAACATGATCGATCTCTTTTGATAAAGACTCACGTTTTTTATTCATCTTGTCCGTCATTTCTTTACAAAACAGGCGGCGTTCGATCTACCCGTTACGCCGCCTGTGCATCATACAGTTATTACAGAATGTTAATTAGTTGTTGATCAGTTTGTCTTCATCAGACCAGCTGTAAAGGCTGCGGATCTCCTTACCAACTACCTCTGCCGGATGCTCAGCTGCTTTCTTACGCAGAGCATTGAAGTGTACCTGGCCGCTTGCGGAAGACATATCCAGCAGGAAGTCCTTTGCAAAAGTACCGTCCTGGATATCTGCCAGAACCTTCTTCATAGCCTTCTTGGTATCTTCGGTGATGATCTTCGGACCGGTGATGTAATCGCCGTACTCTGCAGTGTTGGAGATAGAATATCTCATGCCTGCAAAACCGGACTGATAGATCAGGTCAACGATCAGCTTCATCTCGTGGATGCACTCGAAATATGCGTTTCTCGGGTCATAACCAGCTTCAACCAGAGTCTCAAAACCAGCCTGCATCAATGCGCATACACCGCCGCACAGTACAGCCTGCTCGCCGAACAGGTCGGTCTCGGTCTCGGTACGGAATGTGGTCTCCAGGATACCTGCTCTTGCGCCGCCGATACCTGCACCGTATGCCAGAGCCTTCTCCAGAGCCTTACCGGTCTCATCCTGCTCTACAGCTACCAGGCACGGAGTACCCTTACCAGCCTGATACTCGCTGCGTACAGTGTGGCCCGGAGCCTTCGGAGCGATCATGGTAACATCTACGCCCTTCGGAGCCTTGATCAGACCGAAGTGTACGTTGAAACCGTGAGCGAACATCAGCATATTGCCTGCTTCCAGGTTCGGCTCGATATCTTTCTTGTAAAGTGCCTGCTGCTTCTCATCGTTGATCAGGATCATGATGATATCTGCTTTCTTTGCAGCTTCTGCAGCGGTATATACTGTGAAGCCCTGCTCCTCTGCGCGCTTCCAGGACTTGGAACCTTCATACAGACCGATGATAACATTAACACCGGACTCCTTCAGATTCAGTGCGTGAGCATGTCCCTGGCTGCCATAGCCGATGATTGCAACGGTCTTGCCGTCCAACAGAGCTAAGTTGCAGTCTTCCTGATAATAAATCTTTGCCATTTTCTTATTCCTCCTAAAATTTTAATAAACAGGGTCTCCCCCGAAATGACACTAAATTAGTCTTCTAACCATACCACATCAGAACTGCCGCGGGAAAGTCCGGTGATACCGGTACGTGCCAGTTCCATAATGGTATATCCGGACAGCAGTCCCAGAAACGCTTCGATCTTGGACTGGTTACCGGTCAGCTCTACGATCATACTGTTTTCGCTCACATCAATGATGTTTGCACGGAAAATATTGGAGATCGAGATCAGCCCTTCTCTGGTCTGGTCCGTTACTTCCACCTTGATCAGGCACAGTTCACGATATACGGAATCCTTAGGTTCCAACACCTTGATACTGCGAACATCCACCAGTTTTTCCACCTGCCGCTCGATCTGCTCTAAGATATCATCATCCCCGGAAGCGATGATCGTAATACGCGAATAACGCGGATTTGCCGTCACACCCGCTGTGATGCTCTCAATATTATAACCACGTCTGGAAAACAGCCCGGAAATGCGACTGAGTACACCTGAAGAGTTTTCTACCAAAAGCTGGAATACTTTTCTGTTCACGAAAAAACCTCCTGCAAAATAAAAAACATTACCCTAAATATTAGCAATATTCCTCTCGATTGTCAATTATCGTTTTTCCCCCGTTTCCGGAGCCGCCTTTTTCCAAAATCCGCTATCCGTCCCGCTATTTTACGAAACGGCATTTCCAGCAGATAATAAGCTGCAATGCCTGCGATCCAGGCCATTACCGCATAAGCGATCATACTCACCGGCTTCTGCAGATCCACACAGATGTTTTTCCAAAGCAGAAACTGAAATACACCAAGGAAAAAAGGAACATGCCATAAATATACGCTATAACTCATCCTTCCGAAAAACAGAACCGGCTTCCATTTCTTTGTCTTTTCGTGTACTTTTTCGGATGTCAGCAACAGAAGAAAGGGCGGATAAACGGCAAGCGCAAGAAACAGATTGATCGTCGTCAAAAAAGGTCCCGGCCAGACCAGATAGACGGCCAGCAGTCCGGCCGCTGCAGCCGCCCAGATCACAGCAATCCGAAGCACATTCTTTTTTTTGGCGATCTCAGCAACAAGCAGCCCCCAGAAAAAGGCATAATATCCGCGGCATGCATAGATGTCAAAAAACGGGATCCGGTCTGTCTTATCTTCTGCTTTGGAAATGAAGATCCACACAGCAGTCCCCAGCAGCACCATAAACAGATAGCAGCACCAGATCGGGATCCCGTTTTTGTTCTCCCGCATGGTCAGCACATAAAACAAGATCAGGCTTAAAAACAATACGCTGACATACCATGTCGGTCCGTTGATCTGCGTGCCGGACACAAACCAGCCGGAGCCCATCCCAAGCATGGTAACCAGAAGGCGCCCTTTATTGATCGGAATATCCATCCAGTAGTTTCCGTACTGCCGGTAATAAATATACATCAGTACATAACAGACAAATACAGACAGCACCATTCCGGGAAAGAGGCGCCGGATGCGCCCGGCAATAAACGGGACAAAACGCAATCCCGCAACGATCTGCGGAATATAACGCGCCGCCAGAAAGCCGGACAATAAAAAAAACAGCTCCACCAGGTATTGAAACGGAAACCGTCCATTATAGAAATTAAGTCCTTCCGGATAATACACTCCTGTGAGCTGCTGGTAATGGTGAAACAAAATACAGGTAATCGCAAGAATACGGAGCAGTTCCACTGCTCCGTTCTTCGTTTTCTGTGCTGTTTCGCCTTCGGCTTTCGGCATTTAATCCTCCATGCACTTCTGCAGTGCAAGGGTCCCGGTACGGGCCACTTCCACGATCGATACCTGGGATAAGAGACTGATCAGCAGTCTGATCTTTTCCGGTGTATCACAGATCTGCAGGATCATCTGGTTTTCGGACATATCCACGATCTCTGCCTTCATCACTTCACAGGTCTCCATGATCTCACGGCGTGTGCTCTTGTTATATTTCACCTTGATGAGCATCAGCTCTCTGGTGATCGCTTTGCTCTCCTCAAACGTCTTGACCTTGATAACGTCCAGCTTCTTATTCAGCTGCTTTTCGATCTGTTCCAGTGTCTGCTCGGTGCCGGAACTCATGATCGTCATCAGCGAAACCGCATGATCGTCGGTTTCTCCGACTGCAAGGGAATCGATATTAAAACTTCTTCTGGAAAACAGGCCGGCTACTTTGCAAAGCACACCGGAACGGTTCTCTACCAAAACAGAAAAAATACGTCTCATTTATTACTCTCCTTCAGTCCAAAATAGTGCTCAAACCAGATCCATAGGATCAATGATACATTCACACAGGCAGGATGTGTTGCCGGAAAGCACTTCATCGATCTTTTCATCAATGTTTTCCATATCCGTGATGCGCAAAAACTTCATTCCGTAAGCTGCCGCTATATGCTCCAGGTCCGGGCTGCCGGAAAGATCCACAACCGAGTAATGATCCTCGTACGTGAAATGCTGGTACTGCCGCACCATACCAAGATAGTTATTTTTCAGTACCACGATCTTGACCGGTACATCATACTGCCGCATCGTTGCCAGTTCCATCATCGACATCTGGAAGGATCCGTCTCCGCAGACTGCAACCACCTGCCGGTCCGGGCAGGCCAGTTTTGCACCGACTGCCGCAGGAATGGAATATCCCATGGTACCCATACCGCCGGTCGTTAAAAATCGCCCGTTACGCACCACGTGGTATTTGCAGGACCAGATCTGATTCTGTCCGACATCTGCCACATAGATCGCATTATCCTCCATCTTGTAAGACATTTTGCGGATCAGCTCTGCCGGATCCACAAAACCTTCCACCGGCTTGCGTACCACCGGCATCTCCCTGCGGTAGTTTTCCAGAGCATCGATCCATTCGCTGTAATTTCCGTCGATCTCGTATTCGGACAATTCCGCCAGTATATGCTTGGCATCACCTACGATCGGAATCGTCGCGCCGGCATTCTTGCCGATCTCGGCCGGGTCCACGTCAATATGGATCAGCACGGTATCCTTCATCACACGTTCCGGCTGGTTTACCGCCCGGTCTGCCACACGCGCCCCGATCATCATGATCAGGTCCGCTTCCTTCATCGCCCGGTTCGCCCAGGGGAAACCGTTATTTCCGACCATCCCGTAATACAGCGGATGTTCGGTCGCCATCACGCCAATGCCCATCATCGTGGAAACTACCGGGATGCGGTATTCCTCTACCAGCTGACGCAGTTCTTCTTTTGCATCGCTCAGACGCACGCCGCCGCCGGCGCAGATCAGCGGACGTTTCGCCTTGTTCAGTTCTGCTACGATCTTTTTGATCTGCAGCGTATTGCCTTTTACGGTCGGCTTATAGGTACGCAGACGTACTTCTTCCGGATATGCAAACTCCCCGATCTCCTGCTGCTGGATATCGATGGGCACATCGATCAGCACCGGTCCCTTACGTCCGGAGTTTGCGATATAAAAGGCCTCTTTAAAGATCCTCGGGATCTCTCTGGCATCTTTTACCAGATAGGAATATTTTACGAAGGATTCCACAGCCCCGGTAATATCCGCTTCCTGGAACACATCCGAGCCGATCAGTTCGGAATTTACCTGTCCGGTAATGCAGACCAGAGGGATGGAATCGGCAAACGCAGTTGCGATACCGGTGATCAGGTTGGTCGCTCCCGGTCCGGAAGTTACCGCGCACACACCCGGCCTGCCGGTAAGTCTGGCCATACCGCTGGCGGAATGCGCTGCATTCTGCTCCGTACGGATCAGTATGGTCTGAATCTTCGAGTCCAATATGGAATTATAAAAAGGACAGATTGCCACGCCCGGATAGCCAAACACATATTCGACGGACTCCTGTTCCAAACATTTTACCATTGCATCTGCACCGGTCATTCTTACGCTCTACCTCTCTTTACTTGCAATATTTTAGGTTCTGTGTTATATAATTTTATTGTTATGAAGAAAATAATATGTAAATTACAGCGGTTTGTCAAATCAAATATTCCAAAATGTTCGATACTTATTATACTTTGCGCCCTGCTTACTGCCTGCGGTAATGCCAAAACAGATCCTGCACTGGAAGATTACCGGACGAATATGAGCAGCTTCAGCAATACGATCTCATCTCTCGGCCGCGCGATCGACTCCATCGATCCGAACAGCGCAACGGCAAGCGCCGAACTGTTAAATGACCTGGACCAGATGAACACCGCGTTCCAAAACATGGCAGCACTGACGATCCCGGCGGATTATTCCGATGTGGAAACCCTGGTGTACGAAGCGGCTGCTTATATGAATGATGCCGCATCTCTTTATCACGATGCCTATAGCGAAAACGGATACAATGATGAATACGCAACGCAGGCGAAGATCCAGTACGATAATGCGATGCAGCGTTTAACTTCCATCGGACAGTATTTTAAGGAACATTGATCATGTTATCACTTTTGCAAAATACAGGCACCCGGTCCGGGTGCCTGCTCTTTTCTTGATCTGACTGTTTTACCGTATCCTTAATCTTTCCGGATATGGTCTTTCACAAACTCCGTCGTCTGTTCTTTGACATACTCGGTACGTTCTTTTACATGCTCCGCGCGCTCTTTTACAAACTCATTGGTATGCTCCTGTGCGCTCACCAGCCCATGATTGATCTTACTGCCGGCTTCCAGGCCTTTCTTTGCCGCTTTGACTACCAGCAGTCCGGAGAAGATATCCTTCTTAACATTACACCAGTCAAAGATGCTCATCTTCCACGCGATCACATCTTCATATGCCTTGCAGAGCGTTTTGTTCAGTTTGAAACGATATACCGCAACCCAGCCGATATCCAGCCAGAAGATCACCCATGCAATGATCGCCGCGATCACACGCTTCTGATCCGGGATCATAAGGAGCAGATGTGCAACCAGTGGCTGCAGAAAACGGGTTGCCATCCAGATGGCAATGCCGAAAAAGCATCCTGCTACCACACTGATGCGTCCGTCCAGATTCAGCGGATAATAACTGTAGTCCCAAAAACGTTTTCCGAAAACCAGTTCCATCAGGATACTGGCGATCAGTTCAAACAGTGATGTTACCGTACCGGCCAGAAGGATCACGACCCACCAGCGCTCAATCCCCCAAAACAGCTCCGTGCAAACCACCATCACTACAGAATAAATCGGGCACCACGGGGAAATGAACATGCCGCGGTCCATAAATTTACCCTGTTCGCACAGTGAAAAAATAGTCGACTCAAACAGCCACCCTATGACGCCGTAGAACGCCATGGCCAGTGTGAGCGATGCCCAATCCATGCCTGCGAATACGATTGGCATTCTTTCCCTCCTCCTTTGTCATTTGCCCGTCAACAGTTGCCTTATCTCTCTTCAGAAGATGAGGACGCTTATACTCCTGCCCCTCTCTCTTGGCTTCTCTTCTTGCATTGACACGATCTCCCACCGTCTCTCCACCGGCACAGAGTTTGTCTGCAAAAACGATCATCCACCCCTCCGTGGTTTCCGGTAAAAACGGTGTCATCGGAAACATATGATGCTTTATCACATCCTGTTCGATCTCACCGATCCCAAAATCACGGATCGCATTTCGCATAGACAGTCCCGGATGCGTCCAGCCGTGGATCAGATACTCGATCTTGAAATCATGCCAGTCATACAGAAAATAATCATGCAGAAGACATCCGCGTATCATGGCTTCTTCATCCACTTCAATACCGAACTTGGTCGTCAGAAACAATGCAACGTGTGCCACATTGATGCAATGCTTGCGTACCGTTGTGGTACCGTGCTGCATAAATTCGTCCATCTTGTCAAACTGCGAATTCTCGTGTTCTGATACTTCCTTGATCATTTTCTTCATCAGAGCACGCTTTTCTGCCGGCAGTTCCTTCATCCGCCAGTTGATCTTACCCATTTTCTTCCTACTCTCCTCTATCTACTATATCGACATGTTATGTAAATCTCTTAACACATATACTATATCAAAAAATAAAAAATCTGCAAGTACCTGTTCTAATCTTCCAAATGTTTTCTGCGTTCCTTCCAATCCGCAGCTTCCATACCGCTTATGTCCGTCGCGACCTCGTATACTGCATCCAGCAGCTGCAAATAATATTCCGAAAGCCGGCCGGGATTATCTACGTGCATTTTGTTATAAAACGCCCCATCATATTCCTGCGCCATTGCATCAAATCCGCATAGTACGCTATACACTCCGGGAAGTGCTTCCGGATCTCTGCGAAACTCTTCCGCTGCTTTCCGGATCCCTGTACAGATACCTTTCAGTGTACCTTCTTCTTCCGGCGGCAGGATATTTACCAGCTGTCGGATCAGCTGTTCTTCTTCAGCATCTTCCAACGCGAACTGCGAAGTAACATAAGCGATCATTTCCGGAAGCAGCAGGACCACCGGCCGTTCTGTTCCCGCCGGCAAAATATGTCCGTCCGTTTCCAGCTTCAGCATCAGCTGCATCAATGCCGCACCGGCCTTCCGGGCTGCGATGATTTTCCCCGTCAGATCCTGCATCAGGACGCCTTTCCTTTCCCGGGCTTATAGTAGGCCGCCGCATAATCAAAGCAGCGCCGCAGTTCCCCGGTATAGTTCCGCTCTTTTACATCTTCCGTATGTTTGGTAACAAAACGGTTCAGTTTCTGCGTATATTCCTCTTTGGAGATCGATCCGTCCGCCACACCGGAAAGCCCCATCTCCCAGCTGGCCGTCAGCTTCGGATTGAGCATCGAGCCGATGGAATACCGCACCACATCAAAGATCATTTCCCCGATCTGCGTCGGTGTAAAGATCTGCGTCTTTTTATTCAGCGCCAGATACTGGTTGCGCACCAGTTTTTCCAGGATACCCGCTCTCGTAGCAGAGGTTCCGATACCGCTGCCCTTGATCATCGCACGCATCTCCTCGTCCTCGATCAGCTGTCCGGCGTTTTCCATTGCCAGGATCAGGCTGCCGGAATTGTATCTGGTCGGCGGCTTGGTCTCGCCCTCTTTGATCGCCAGCTGACAGCAGGGAAGTTTTGTTCCCTTTTTCAGCGCTGCAAGCTTTTGCAGAAAATCCGGATCACAGGCCAGTTCCTGTTCTTCGTTTTCTTTATCTTCTTTCTCCTCTTTCCCGGCATCCTCCGCCTTGTCATCCGGCTTCTTATCTGCCTTGTCTTTGAAAAAGGAATATTTCATCACCTTCTGCCAGCCTTCGTCCTGCTGTACCTTAAAGCCGGTGAAAAACTTTTCTGTATCCATGCCGATGGTCAGGCTCATTTTCTGAAATACCTGCGGCGGATAGAAGATTGCCAGAAATCTGCGGACGATTAGTTCATATACTTTTGCCGATGTATGGGACAGGCTCCCGAGATTACCAAATCCCTGTCCGGTCGGAATGATCGCATAGTGGTCCGTGATCTGCTTGTCATTCACATACCTGGTCTTTTCCAGCCCTTTGAACATATTGTTCTGCAGCACTTCCTGTGCAAAAGCTGCACACGGCGCATAATTACAGAGTCCTTTGATATTCTGATGGATCACCTTGGCCACTGCCGTGGAAAGCACACGCGCATCTGTTCTCGGATAAGTGGTCAGTTTCTTCTCGTAAAGCTCCTGCGCGATCTTTAACGTCTCATCCGGACTGATCTTGAAAAACTTCGAGCAGATATTCTGTAATTCCGCCAGGTTATACAGAAGCGGCGCATTCTTCTTTTCCGTCTTCTTCTCGGCTTTGAGCAGTTCGCCTTCCTTCGGCGTCTTAAAAACCTCACCCTCCTGCGTGCCGCCCAGATATCCGATCAGCGCTTCTGCATCCTTGCGCTCCTTAAACCCGTTTTCTTTATACAATAACGGTGACTCAAAATACTTCGAGCCTTCCACCGCTTTCCACTCGCCGCTCACCGGCCGGCCGCCGATCTCAAAATCGCCGGCTACACGATAAAACGGTGTTTTGGTAAAATTCCGTATCTCCCGTTCGCGCAGAACCACCATCCCAAGCACGCAGGTCATCACGCGTCCGACCGCGATCACGGTACGTTTCTCGGCTTTTAAATAGTTCTGCAGCGTAGATCCGTATTTTAACGTGAGCACTCTGGAAAAATTGATCCCCATCAGGTAATCTTCCTGCGCACGCAGATAGGCCGCATTGCTCAGATCATCGTAAGCCGACAGATCCTTTGCTTCGCGGATCCCGCGCTGTATCTCTTCTTCGGTCTGAGAATCGATCCATACGCGCTTTCTGGTCTTCCCGCTCACGTTGGCCTGTTTTTCCACCAAACGGTAAATATACTCTCCTTCGCGTCCGGAGTCGGTGCAGACATAGATCGTATCGATATCCTGACGGTTCAGCAGCCCGCTCACGATCTGAAACTGCTTCGCCGATGCCGGGATCACTTCGTAAAGATACTCCTCGGGAATAAAAGGAAGGGTATTAAAACTCCAGCGCTTCAGTTCTTCCCGGTAAACTTCCGGATAACTCATGGTCACCAGATGTCCCACGCACCATGTAATGACAGCTTCGTTGGATTCCATATAGCCGTCACAGTTTCGCATATTATATTTTAAAGCTTTGGCAAATTCTCTTGCAACGGAGGGTTTCTCCGCGATAAAAAGCGCCTTCTTCGCAGTATTTTCAGACATAAATCCTATCTTTATAACGTATCGATATCCACCAGTTCCACAAATCCCGTCTCTGCTGCAGCCGTTTTGACCTCTTCCGAAAAATGGCCCGCAGAAAACAGATACACATGATCCGCAGATAGTCTGGCCTCTTCGGCAATCTTAAGATCTTTCTTCAGATCCTCCGTATCGATCAACTCTTTCTCCCAATCACAAAACGCCAGCAGATTGTTTTCTTCCGCATCCTGCATCACGAGATCGATCGCACCGTTCTTTCCGATCCATTCGCCGCATTTCTGCGCTTTGATCGGAAGCATATCACGCGCATTCAGCAGTTCCAAATATTCGCCGCATACCTTGCGGAAATTGGACTGGTGAAAAGACTTAAGTTCACCTGCAATCTTTTGTTCGTAATAGCTCTCCGCACCATAGCGTTCCAGGGAACTGACGCCCCCGAACAGAAAGCGGAAATAAAACTCCAGGTAACGCAGTGTGATCCGATATACACCCTTCTTGGCATTTATACTGGAAGCATTTTCAAACGGAAATACCTTTTCCACCAGCTCGCGTTCCATCAGGTTCTTGATATACACGCTGATCTTGGCTCTGGAAAAGCCCGTATGAATATGCAGATCATTCAATTTATTCAAACCGTTCGCCAGACAATGCAGGATCGTACTGTAAACATTCAGTTCCCGCAGATCTGCCGAAACGATAGCCTCTCCTTCGTTTCGAAGCGGCGCATCCTTTTGCAGGATCGCCTTTTTGATATTTTGTTCAACGGACGTTTCCGCATCAAATCGTTCCCAATAAGCCGGGATACCGCCTAAGATGCTGAAGATCTCCATGCACTGTCTTGTATTGCAGTTTTTGAAATAGTTAACACAATCCATAAAGCCCATCTCGGGCACTTTCAAAAATCCGCCGATCCCAAGCGCGAGACTTCCAATTCTGGGTACCAGATCCGTTTCCACAAAACTGATCGCTGAAGACAGCAACACGAGCATACATGGAGTCTCCGACGTCTTTGTAAAGCGGATCGCCGCTTCCATAAATCCCTTGGAATACTTCACGATATTCTGGAATTCATCGACCACGATCAACTGCTTTTTTCCGGATGCCTTCGCCTGTATCTTTGTGAAGATATCCGCAAAGCCTTCCTGACCGTCCCGGTCATTCTCTTTTGTATCCGCTCCAAGTTCACGGTTCCAAAGGATCATCTGCTCTTTTTCCGAACAGGGTCTGGCAGCGTAGTAATGAAAAATCGATCCGTCAGTCAACTGTTGCGTATTTTCTGCGAATCGAAATAAAAGGCTGGTTTTGCCCACGCCTTTGTGTCCATAAACCACCAAAATCTGACTGCCTTCTTTTCGAAAGCAGTCAGACAGATAATTCAGTTCTTTTTTTCTACCGACAAACATGAGATTTATTTCTCACTAATGTATAACTCCCTGCCCCTTCGGGTCAGTCGTTATGGAGCACGCCATTAAAAGTTTTGCTTCGCAAAAGGCGTGCTCCTTAAACTACAGTTTCAACATATTACGCCCTCAGCAGCAAGTGCTTCGGGCTACATCTTATTTTTCTTTAATGTACTCCATAGCCTTCAGCAGTTCAGCACATTCTACCGCACCGCCTGCAGCACCACGCAGGGTATTGTGGGACAGACCTACAAACTTCCAGTCATAAACAGTATCCTCACGCAGACGTCCTACGGATACGCCCATACCGTTCTCGTAGTTTACATCCAG
>JAFWRC010000041.1 GCA_017508825.1 Lachnospiraceae bacterium | reverse complement strand
GCCCGCCGGGGGATGCGCACTTCTTCGCTGCGTTACGCATAGTGATTTTCTAACGGTAAAACCGTAAGAAAATCATCTATCGCGCGCAAGGAATGTGTTGCTGTCGCAACCGCGCTCGGCGCGAGCGTTCTGCAAGCAGAAGCTATTTTACGTTACAGGAATTGCATTACGAGGAGCGATATTTTATATGATCAGTCTGAATGATTACTTATATTCCGGCAATACGGTATTGAAGATCCTGCTGCAGTACTCGGGGGATTTAAAGAAAGAAGCGATCGAAACGGGAAATACGATCGATTTGGCGCACAGTAATTTTCTGGTACAGATCATAGAACTGCTGGAGCATACGGATTTCCTGACTTCACAGTCCCAGCGGATCAAGGAATTTTATCTGTATATGACGCAGAAGTATCCGTTCCTGGCATTTACATTTAAGGGGCGGATCAAGTCGCTGATCCGGGCGGAAGAGAAGTTTAACGCGTATGTACTGGAGTATATCTACAATTACTATAAAGCGAACGAACGCTATCCGTCGGATGCGGAGATCAAGAACAATCTCCACTGTTTCCGCGACCTGATCGCGTACCGGATCGTGATCTCCCTTCCGGTATGCCACATTCAGGAAGGAGAGAGCCGGGAAGAACAGGAAAAAACCTATCTGTATGAGATCGCGAATGCGCTGCCGGCGTTCCTGGAAGAACGCGGATTTACTTCGGAAATGTCCGGGCATACCGATGCAGACTGCTCGGAGGCACTGGATGAGAATAACCGGTTCTATTATAGGGATTATGTTCTGTCGCCGCGGCCTTCCGGGTATCAGTCGCTGCATATTACTTTTTATGATAATCTGGCCCGCTGCTATACGGAAGTACAGCTTCGTACTAAGGATATGGATGACTTTGCAGAGATCGGGGACGCAAATCATTTCGGCTACGAAAAGACGCAGGAGGAATCAAGAAGCAAGCGGGATATCATTCCGGAAGGGGAGTGCCGGGCTTTTGATGAAGCATACAGGCGGCTGAAACTGTTGCAGGAACTGGAACTGGCTGAAGTAGATGTCAATATGTTTAAGGCGTTTAACAATCAACTGATCAATGATGGCTGTGGTCTGTTCCGCGGCCGGCAGATCTTGCCGTTTGAGCACTTGTCACGGTTTCAATACGACGCAATAGGATAACAGAGCAAAAGGAGGCGGGGGTTATGGCAGCATTTGAGAGAGTAAAGAGCGGGATACCGGAAATGGATACGGCACTGGACAATATCCGGCTGGGGGATAACGTGGTATGGCGCGTAACGGATCTGGCACAGTTTAAACTGTTTATGGAGCCGTATGTGCGGCAGGCCATCGAGGATCAGCGGAACATCATTTATTTCCGATTTGCGAGCCACGAGGCGCTGATCGAGGAGCGGCCGGAAGTGAAGCGGGTGAATGTGGCGCTGTCACACCGCTTTGAGAATTTTACGGTGGATATCCATAATGTGATCGAGGCGGAAGGCTATGACGCGTTTTATGTGTTTGACTGTCTTTCGGAACTGCAGACGGCATGGGCAACGGATCTGATGATGGGGAATTTCTTCCGGGTGACCTGTCCGTTCCTGTTTACACTGGATACGGTGGCGTTCTTCCCGATCATCCGCGGGAAGCATTCCGTACAGGCCATCCAGAAGATGCACAATACGACGCAGCTTTTTCTGGATGTCTATTCCGATAAGAAGAATGTCTATGTACGTCCGGAAAAAGTCTGGAACCGGACGTCCGATACCATGTTTTTGCCGCATACCTACGATCCGGAGAGCGGAGCCTTCCGGCCGATCCTGGACGGTGTAAGATCCAGCCGCTTTTATCAGGCACTGGGACAGGCGCAGCGGTCCGCAGATGAACAGTATTCGGATTCCTGGGATCGGTTCTTTACACGCACCAAAGTGCTCTTTGATCATGGCGAAGACATTACGGAAGAATGCAACCGGATGTGCAATATCATGATGACCCGTGACGAGAAGATGCGTGAGATGGTAAAACGAAACTTTACACCGCACGATTATTTTGCAGTGCGCGATCATATGGTGGGGACCGGAATGATCGGCGGCAAGGCCTGCGGGATGCTGCTGGCCAGAGCAATCATAAGGAACCGGGAGCCGGATATTGCCGATATCCTGGAGCCGCATGATTCTTTCTATGTGGGGTCGGATATGTACTATACCTATCTGGTGGACAATAACCTGTGGGATATGCGCATCCGGCAGCGTACGGAGGAAGGGTATTTTACTCTGGCGGAGGAGTTTGCCGAAAAGATCATGGGCGGCGTGTTCTCGGAACCGATGGAGAAGCAGTTTTTGCGCATCATCGATTATTACGGGCAGGATCCGTATATCATTCGTTCCAGTTCCATCCTGGAGGACGGTTTCGGGAATGCCTTTGCCGGAAAATACGAATCGGTATTCTGCGTAAATCGCGGAAGCATTGAGGAGCGTCTTGCAGAATTTGAACATGCGATCAAGGTGGTCTATGCAAGTTCCATGAGCCTGTCGGCACTGGATTACCGCAAGCGGCGAGGTCTGGAGAAGCGGGATGAGCAGATGGCACTGCTGATCCAGAGAGTATCCGGTTCTTACTATGGCGTGCATTACATGCCCTGTGCCGCCGGTGTGGGCTACTCCTACAGTCCGTACCGCGTGATGAAGGATATCGACCCGAAGGCCGGAATGCTGCGCCTGGTAATGGGGCTTGGAACTTCGGCGGTAGACCGTACAGAAGGATCCTATCCCAGGATCGTCAATCTGGACCGGCCCGAGAAGACATCCTATTCGTCTTCGGCGGATAAGCATAAGTTTTCTCAGGGCAAAGCGGAAGTGATCGATATGACAGAGCATGTTCTTAAGAAACTGCCGTTAGAGGGGATACAGCAGGATCTGCCGAAATATCTGGATAAGATCCTGCTGGAGCATGACTGGGATGCGGAGAACCGGCTGCAGGAGATGGGGCGGTGGCGCCCGGTGCAGTTTATCTCCTGCAAGGGTTTGGTAGACAATGGCACACTGATGGAGCAGATGAAGCGGATGCTGGCGTGCATCCAGACGGAATACGAATACCCTGTGGATACGGAATTTACGATCAATATTTCCGATAACGGGGAGTATTCGGTGGATCTGCTGCAGTGCCGGCCGCTGCAGGTGCAGAAAGTGGAAGGAGGTGTGGTGATCCCTGCGGATATCGCAGAAGAAGATATCCTGCTGGAGAGCGTAGGCGCCTCTATGGGGATTTCAAAGACGACGGAACTGGATCTTATTGTTTACGTAGATCCGGTGAAGTATTACAATATGCCTTATAAAGAAAAAGACCTGGTGGCGAAACTGGTCTCAAAGATCAACTGGCATTACCGGGATACCAATCAGCATATGATGCTGATCGTGCCGGGGCGCGTGGGCACGTCTTCGCCGGAACTGGGAGTGCCGACATCGTTTGCAGACATCAGTGCTTACGAGATCATCTGCGAGACGGAAGAGACGAAAGCGGGATATAATCCGGAGCTTTCCTACGGAAGTCATATCTTCCAGGATCTGGTAGAAGCGCAGATCCTCTATACGGCCGTCTTTCATAATGAGAAGACAATGCATTATCATCCGGAGAAGCTTAAGGCATTTCCGGATCTGGTCACGGAATTTGAAGAGAAAGATTGCTGACGGATATCGTGCATGTATATGATCTGCGAAGCCGGAAATGCGCCGTATATAATGATATTGCTAATGAACATATAATGATTGCATTAAGACCGTAGCCACGCACTTGCTGCGGGGCTATCGGAGGATAAGGAGAGTTAAATGAAGAATCGTCTGATCAAAGTGGCGGCGGTCATACCCGGACTGCGGGTCGGAGATGTGACTTATAATGAGCAGGAAATCGTAAAGATGATCCGGGACTCTGCAGACTGCGGGCTTCTGGTATTTCCGGAGCTGTGTATCACCGGGTATACTTCGGCGGATCTGTTTCTGAGTGATCTGCTGCTGGAAAAGGCAGAAGAGGCACTGGTACGGATCGCGCATGAAACGGAAGCGTCAAAGCAGACGGTGGTTGTGGGCGTGCCCATACGATATGAGAACGGACTGTACAACTGCGGTGCCGTGTTATCCCAAGGGAAGATCAAGGCGTTGATCCCGAAGACGTATCTTCCGAACTATTCGGAATTTTATGAATGCCGCTGGTTTGCTTCCGGAAAAGGTATAGCAGACAAGAATGTCCGTATCGGCGGGGAAGAGATCCCGTTCGGAACGGATCTGCTGGCGGAGGATGCCGTTAGCGGTGCGGTGCTTGGCGTGGAAATCTGTGAAGATCTGTGGGTGCCGGATAAGCCCAGCACGCATGCAGCGCTGGCGGGAGCCAATATCATTGCAAATCCGTCGGCATCGGATGAACTGATCGGTAAGCAGGAATACCGCAGGGAACTGGTAAAGCAGCAGAGCGGCTCCTGCTATTGTGCCTATGTATATACGTCTGCAGGGACGAATGAGAGCAGTACGGATCTGGTCTTTTCCGGATCGGCGGTGATCGCGCAGAACGGAAGCATATTTGCAGAACAGATCTTTCCGGAGTATCCGAGCAAAAAGACTGCGCTGATCGATCCAGGCTGTATGATGCATGACCGCAGACGGCAGAACACTTTCGGAAATGATATGGCGGGAAAGTACCGGAGAGTGCCGGTGAAAATCCCGGCGGTCGGCGCAGATGCGGCGGGGATCGAAGAACTGGCGCGTATCTTAAAGGAGCAGGAGTATCCGGTGGCAAGAAATCCTTTTGTGCCGGGAAACGGGGAGATCCTGGATGACCGCTGCCGCAAGATCCTGCGGATCCAGGCGAACGGACTGGCGACCAGAGTACGGTCTACCGGCATTCACAATCTGGTGATCGGTATTTCGGGCGGGCTGGATTCCACGCTGGCATTGCTGGTATGCGCGGAAGCCAAAAAGCTGGTGCCGGAGATCCATATCATCAGCTATACCATGCCGAATGAAGGGAATACTTCCGGACTTACTTATGAGAATGCGTCGAAACTGATGAAACTGCTTTCGGATGAAGTGCATGAGATACCGATACGGGAAGGCGTGGATCTGCATCTGAAGCAGCTGGGACATGAACTGACGTACCAGGGTGAGGGAGACAATGCTTACGAAAATGCGCAGGCCAGGATGCGGACCTATCTCTTGATGGATGCGGCCAATATGAAGAATGCATTGGTTGTCGGCACCGGAGATCTGTCGGAACTGGCGCTGGGGTGGTGTACCTATAACGGGGATCATATGTCGATGTACGCGGTGAATGCATCTGTACCGAAGACACTGGTGAAATATATCTGCCGGTCCTATGCAGAGATCTGCAGGAGTAGTGAATTGCGCGAGGTACTGCTCTCCATCTGCGATACGCCGATCTCGCCGGAACTGACACCGAGTGTGGACGGTAAGATCGCGCAGAAGACGGAGGAGAAGATCGGAAAATATGACCTGAATGATTTCTTTTTGTTCTATACACTGCGTTACGGATTTGAGCCGGCCCGAACGGCAGCTTATGCGATGCGGGCATATCCGGAACTGCCTGCGGATGCGGTACGGGAAGCGGCAAAGAAATTTTTCATCCGTTTCTTTACACAGCAGTTTAAGCGCAGCTGTCTGCCGGACGGACCGAAAGTGGGTTCCGTGACGCTGTCGCCCCGGGGAGACTGGAGGATGCCAAGTGATGCATCGGTAGCAATGTGGCTGGAGGAACTGGAGGGATGAAGAAAGCAAAAAAAGTCGAGAGATAAAATCCTGTGATAGAGTAATATAGGCTCACAAGGAGTTAAGCAGATGGACGAACAGAGAGAAGCGGTCAGAAAAATGCAGGATTATATCCGCGAACATATTCAGGAGGATATTACGATCGAAGATCTTGCAGAAGCATCGGCATTTTCGCCGTGGTATGCAAGGCGATTGTTCCAGAAGTATCTGAATATGACGCCGGCAGTTTACATCAGGCGCCTGAAACTGTCAAAGTCCGCATTAAAACTGAGAGATGAGCAAGTGACCGTTCTGGATGTCGCCCTGGATATGGGATTTGGGAGCGTTGACGGTTACCAGAGAGCCTTCCGAAGAGAATTCGGCTGTAACCCGAAGGAGTATTCCACGAGCCCGGTTCCTGTCTGGCTGTTTACACCTTCCTTGATCGAAAACAAGTCAACCAAAGAAAGGAATGTGAGCGAAATGAATGAAAACAAAGACATCCGAAACATCTTTATCCAGGTGATCGAGAAGCCGGCAAGAAAGGTGATCATCAAGCGGGGCATCAAGGCAAACGAATACTTCAGTTATTGTGAAGAGGTAGGCTGTGATGTGTGGGGGCTGCTGACGAGCATCAGGTCGATCAGCGGGGAGCCGGTGTGTATGTGGCTGCCGAAACACTTAAGAAAGCCGGTGACGAATGAGTATGTACAGGGCGTGGAAGTAGAGAGTGATTACAGCGGAAGCGTACCGGAAGGATTTGAGATCATTGAGCTGCCGGCGGCAAAGTATCTTTTGTTCCGCGGAGAACCGTTTGCGGACGAAGATTATGAGCAGGCGATCACAGAGATCTGGCAGGCGGAAAAGAAGTATGATCCTGCGTTCATCGGATATGAGTGGGATGAGGAAAATCCGAGGATCCAGCTGGAACCCAGAGGGGAGAGAGGATATATCGAGCTGGTTCCGGTGAAGGAAAAGAAGTAAGGGAAACTTAAGGATGTGCGCGGCGGAGCGAATGCTCCGCCGTTTTTGTATTCCGCAGGCGGGACATTATATACTTTCCGAACGCGGTTTTAAATTTCTCTTGACAAAACTGTGCACTAACTGTATATTTGCGTATATACAGTAGATGTACGGTGATGATGGAAAGGATAAGGATATGATCGTCTTTTCGGGAACAGATAAGAAATTGGGCAGCTTCCGGCTGCAGGATATCAACTTTGAGATACCGGAGGGATATATCTGCGGGCTGGTCGGAAGAAACGGCGCGGGAAAGACAACGCTGCTGCACCTGCTGCTGGGGCTGTTTCAGCCGGACGCCGGGGAGGTGCAGGTGGATGGTTATGAATATGGCAGCAATGAAAAAGAAATACGGAAACTGCTGGGCTGTGTCCTGGTGGACGAACTGTTTGACCGGGGCTTAAGCCTTGCGGATAACGCAGAGTACTTCGGCAGTTATTATGAAGCTTATGATGCGGAGATCTATCATAAGCACCTGGAACAGTTTCATCTGTTACCCAAACGAAAGTTTAAAGAATTGTCCAAGGGTGAAAAACTGAAATGTCAGTTTGCATTCGCACTTGCGATCCGGCCGAAGTATCTGATCCTGGATGAGCCGACGGCAAATTTTGATCCGGAATTTCGGGATGCATTTTGGAAGATCTTAAAAGATTTTATTGCGGATGGCGCGCATTCGGTAGTGCTCGCAACGCATCTGACGGATGATCTGGACCGGATGGCGGACCGGTTGCTCTTCTTGGACAAGGGAAAGATACAGTTTGACGGGGATATGGAGCACTTTCGTGAAAAGTATCGTATCCTTTCGGGAGAGACTTACCTGATCAATCTTATCGGGAAAGAACGTATCCTGGGGATGGAAGAAGGGAAATACAGTACGAAAGCGCTGGTGAAAAATAACGGCAGCCGGCCCTATCCGGAAGGATTGGCGGAAGCGGCGCCGTCCATTGAAGAGTTTATGTATCTGTATAGCAAAGGTGGTGGAGACAAATGCTGAAACAGCTGATGAAAGAATATATGATCGGGTTTAAAAAAGTGCAGCAGGCAGATATGAAGAATCCGTTTGTGTGGTTTCCGATTTCTTATGGTGCGTTATTGCCGTTTATCATTTCGAAAAAAGAAGGCGCCATCGTATTTATATCCTTATTGCCGCTTACGCTGATCATGCTGTCCGCGCATATGCATCCGTTTGGATTGAATAAGATGCATTACCTGTGTCCGATGACGGCAGAAGAGCGGAAAAAGAAGATCAGGCAGGAGTATTATTTTCGGTGCGGGCTGCATTTTACGATGATCGCGGTATTCCTTTTGGCGGTGCTGATCATTCGCGGGATTCAGTTACCGGCGCTGATCTATCTGCTGGCCATCGGTTTTCTGTATTCCTGCATTTCCAATCCGGGAGAATGCAAAGGAAAGATCGCATATTATGCGTTTGAGATCCTGGCGTTTTTCGTTACCTGGATCTGCACCTTAACACTTCCGGCGGATGGGACGTATGATAAAAGTGAATATATATATCTGGCGTGCGTCTATGCGTTGCTGCTATTGGGAATGATCCCGGCTTTTGTCAGTCTGATGAAGTCAGTACGCAAAGAGATAGAACAGGGAGCTTTTTATGAGAAAGGCGCGATTATGACGAAGTCATAATTATGCATCGCGCCGACCGATGGGGCAGGATTACGAAGTAATCGTGCCAGTACCGATTTTATGAGGAAGGCAAACAGGAGGAGATCCGTGCATGATGAAGATCAATATTTTACCGCAGGGAACGCTGGCCATCTACGAACAGATCATAAACCAGTTGAAAAATGCGATCGTAACCGGTGAATTGAAAGCGGGTGAGGCGCTTCCGTCGATCCGCAGTCTGGCCGCCGATCTGTCGGTCAGCGTGATCACGACCAAGCGCGCATACGAAGAATTGGAAAAAGAAGGGCTGATCCGTTCTGTGGCAGGGAAGGGGTTTTATGTCTGCGAATACAATACGGATTATCTGAAAGAAAAACAGCTGATGATGTTTGAAAAGCGGCTGGGTGAGATCATTTACGAAGCAAAACATGCCGGCATATCTCAGGAGGAGTTCCTGGAGATGGCAAGGGCATTGTACGAAAACTGAAAGGAGGAAAGCGATGAATGCGTATTGTCTGGAATTTGAACATGTAAGCGGAAACAGTAAAAAATTTCATTTGCAGGATGTCAGCTTTTCTCTGGAACCGGGTTTTATCTACGCGATCGCCGGAGAGAACGGCGCAGGAAAGACCACGCTGATGAAATATATTCTGTCCGAAAAATGTCTTTATACCGGCGCAATCCGCTTTGAAGGAGAAGACATTGCCGGGCGTCATCGCGAGCTGATGAATGCAGTCGGTTTTGTTTCGGAGGATAATTTTTTTTTCAATGAACGAACGGCCGGGCAGAATGCGGAGATCCTCAGTGTTTTCTATGAGCAGTTTGATATGGAACTGTACAGGGAGACAATGAAACAGATGGACATTGCTCTGGGGCATACTTACGGAAAGATGTCACGCGGCGAAAAGATCAAGATGCAGCTGGCCTTTGCCATCGCGCACAAAAGCCGTTTATTGCTTCTGGATGAAGCTACGGCCGGACTGGATCCGGTGTACCGGATCGAACTTTTCAACATGATCCGGCATATGCTGGCAGAGGAAAATGTGACGGTACTGATGATCAGCCACAATATGAATGAGATCGATAAAAATGCAGATTATGTGGCTATCATGAAAGATGGGATGCTGGGAGGTTTTCAGGAAAATGTTTAAGTATAGATTTAAGCCGGACGAAAAACAGCAGGAGCAGATCGCAGAGTTTTTTAAACGGGAAACAAAATATTTTCCGAATCAGGTATTGATGAAATATCTTGCCTGTCTTTTTGTGGGGATTTCTATGCTCTTTCATTTTGTGCCGGTACAGACGATGGAAGAAGATGCAGCTTTTGCGATCGGTGTTGGTTTGTATTTTTATTGCATGGGTGTCGTATGTTACGCCACAAAGTATTCGTCTTATGCAGAAGCATCAAATAAGCAAGCGGTACGGGTATCCGTGTTGCTGCAGTATCTTCCGGTAGAAAAGGAGCAGCTGTCGATATTCCGGATCCGTAAGATCTTAAAACCCTGCATCATTGCGACGCTGGTATCTTTGTTTTTTCGTGTTGCGATCGCATTAGGGTATTATCACGATCTAACCATTACGGATGCATTGATACGCCCGCTCTGTATGATCGTACTTCCTGTGCTTCTGGAAGGCAGCAGTCCCTGGGGATTTGTGATCATGGGAAATAAGAGGATCTGAAATACAGACGGCTGTTGAAGCAGGCAATGATTGCATGATAAAATGCTAAGAAACGGAAAGGGAGAATGCTTATATGGGATATGCTTTTTATGGCTGGGAAAGCGCTGTGGTAAGAGCAGTTTCAGAGGAGTATCCGGGGATCGAAACACCGCAGGATCTATATGATGCGCTGCAGAATATCTGGTGTGAATACACATGTGCACCGAGATTGCGGGACGGATGGCGTGAGGAGAATAAGACGCTGGGACAGTGCTCGATCACTGCGTTTCTGGTACAGGATATCTTCGGCGGAGAAGTGTACGGCATCCTGCGTTCCGGCGGCAACTATCATTGTTACAATAAAGTGGGTGAGACGGTTTTTGATCTCACAAGCGAACAGTTTGGAGATGAAAAACTCGATTATTCCGATAATCCGCAGCAGTTCCGGGAAGTGCATTTCGCCAAAGTAGAGAAAAAAGAGCGGTATGAATATCTGAAAAAACAGTTGAATGTGCGGAGCGCAGCGAAGGCACGGAACCTGAGCGATACGCTTAAAGCAACCGATTATGCGACGGAAGCGCATAAAGGGCAGACACGAAAGAACTCGGATATTCCGTATATTTACCATCCCCTTACGCTGGCCTGTCATGCTCTTGCGATGAACATTGTGGAAGATGATATTCTTGCGGCATGTCTGTTACACGATGTGTTGGAAGACTGCGGGAAGAACGCAGAGAAATTGCCGGTCAGTGAAGATGCTAAAAATCTTGTGGTGTTGCTGACACACGGGAAAACAAATGATCAGAACCGTGAGGCGGTCATGGATGCGTACTATGATGCCATAGCAAAGGATACCAAGGCGGCATTGATCAAGTGTATGGACCGGTGCAATAATCTGACGACTATGTCGTGGGGGCTGCGCCGGGAACGGATATTGCGAATGATCAAAGAAACAGAGCAGTATTATCCTGCTCTGTTGGATGTGGTGAAAACGTCCGGAAAATACTGCAATGCAGCATGGCTTTTGGAGTATCAGATCGAGAGCATGCTGGATATCTATTCCTCATTCCTCCGGAAGGGCATAGAAACCTTCTAACAGAGAAATGGTTTTCTCCATGCCGTCGGTTCCGGCGACACCGCATGTGGCGATATAGTTATCATGGAAAACGACAGCCTGGGCTTCCTGCAAAGGCATACCTTCAACCGTACATGAAATACAGAGCACACTTTGCTCCTGACCAAATATGTTCATTGGTTTCAGTTCCATGGTAAGGTCTTCTGCATGCCAGGCTTCCATATATTGCGGCAGCGTTTCCATAACGTCTTCGAAGTAGGCATCTACCGAGCTTCCGGTTGTGTTCCGGTTGCTTTTTTCGACGGTGATTCTTACAGAAGATGTACCTTGAAGCGGCATTGCGTTCATTGCGGTAAACACTGTGCCGCTTTCAAGCGCCGCCGCAATCTCATCTGAATTCATCCACTCTTTGGCGCCTTCCGTATCCTGCAGGATCTCTTCCCGGGAAAGAAAATTCCAGGTAGCATCTTTTAATTCATAACCGATCCCGAAGAAATCATTTTCATAGATATCACCCTCATAGTGACCGAGGATAGGGGCTTCCGGTTCTGTTTCTTCGGAAGTATCTTCGCTGTTGGCATCGGACGAAATATCTTCTGAAGCGGATGTTGTATCCGTACTGTTTTTTTCCGGCTGTTCAGATGTTTCATTGTTATCCGTTTCGTCGGATGCCTCGTTCGGCTCGGCAACTTCTCCGTTATCCTTTACCTGAAAGGTTTTGATAAAGGTACCATCCGGCTTATCGGATGTGACCGGAATATCCGTTTTTCCGCAAGCCACGGTGCCCAGGCACAGTATGGAAGCGAAAGCAGTGGGGAGTAGTTTTTTGTTCAGCAGATTCATTATATGCCTCCTTCTGACTTTTTATAATGTATAGTATCACCGGAGAAAGGCTATGACAATACAGGCGCCATTGCATTTTTGCTACTGTAAAGTGCATCTTATGTATTGTAAAAGGCAACGGGCTCATATTTGGTGCGGATCCGCAACGGGGGATCGATTGACAATGCTAAACGGGGTGTGATACGATTTGCTCGAAGCAGCAGTCAGTGAGACTGCTCGTAAGGGGAAGATATTTATGAGAGCGAATGGAGAAAATATAAGGGTAGCTTCTTCGAAAGAAGTAATGATCATGCTGACAGCGCTTTTGATTTTTTCAACACTGATCTGTCTTGGGGAGCAGACGGGCGGATTGCTTCAGAAAAAACTGGCCGGTCCAACGAAAGATGTTGCCTGTGAGATCATTAATATCCGTACGGAATACCATGTCAAATTTCAGGAACAGTATAGCGTATTCCGGGATGAACAGGGAAACACATACGAATTAAAGACTACATTCAGCGATTCGATCGGGAGAAAAACAGATCTGAGCGTGGCCGGATCCCGTGGTTTTAGAAAGCGCTATGAGATCGTCAAACCGCAGACCGTCGGATGGGCGGTTTATCTGATGCCGATCGTGTGTATCGTAAGCCTGATCTATTATCCGATCAAAGCAAAAGAAATGGGGTTATGGGAATGGGAAAAACAATAAAAGATAAGATCCTGTTTATATTACCGCCGATTATTCTGGCGATAGTAACGTTAATATGGTATTTCGTACCTGGCGGCAGGTGGTATCACTACAGAGACGAATGGGAATTTCTTCCTCTTTTGATCTGTCATCTGATCATGCCGGTGTATTACTTTGTACGTCTGATCATTGCCACCGTAATGCAGATTAAAAAGGATACCCGTTCCACATCCAATATCTTCTATATTGCAGCATCTGCGATTTTATGCTTTTTATGTGTCGGCGGACTGTTTACTTTTCTGACCTTTACGAGCGGAATGTAAAGTGATATAAGGGATATCATCGGATTCAGGGGGAGAGCAGATGAATAAAAAGTTTCTATATGTATTGCTTACGTCGCTGGCAGTATTCGGCGTGACCGCCTGCGGAAGCACCGGTGTATCTGCATTCTATCAGTTGATCGCACAGCTGATCGTATATGAAAATGAGAATAACGCTTCTACGCAAGGGGTGATGAATTACGCGATCGTTTCAGAATATGGTGAGCATATAAACGGTGACAGCAGGACGCTGGCCGATGGCAGTAAGGTCTATCCGAATCGTAAGATGCCAGTGGCGGATCTGGAAATATTCTACCGCGAGGTCCTGGGAGTGGATAAAACATTTCCTGTCGGTTATGAGGACAGTACCGGTGAGGCCGGGATCGTCGTTCCGAGAAACGAATATGCCTATGCCTATAACGGCATTGGCGGAGGAACATATCCGATGGTTGAGAGTGTTGCCCAATCTGCCGGGGTGACAGAAGTAACCTGCAATGTGATCAATGAATTTGATGACAGCCGGGTGGGGACGGTATCGTTTTCATTAACGTCTGCGGATAATCCGTATGAATACACGTTGATCACGGATTCGGTGGAATACATCGAGAATTAGGTGATCGGGCAAACGAGAAGAGGAAACGGCATATGCAGGTCATGAAAATGGAAAAAACAAATTGTTAGCACTCTGACTTGATAATATCCGAGTGTGATCCGTCTGATGTTGACTGATCCCGTAAAGCAGTAAAATCAATGCTTTGCGGGATTTTTTCTTTTCGTCTGAGATCGTCAGAAATCGTCAAAATTTTCGCAAATGGTGTAAAATTTGGTGTAAAAAGTATTGTGAAGATTTGCTGAATATATAAATAAAGTATAAAATCTGTTTTCAAAGTCTACCAATGAAAGCAGACTTTGAGTAGCCTTTTATAATTCTCTGACGCCTAGACCAGAGAAGTGCTAACAGCGAGCGAATGCTTCTGTATATATTCCGCCAGCTGGTCTATATCGCCATAAACAAGAGTATTGTATGAAGAAGCCGAGGTTTGTTTCGATAAAACGAAATCCATTTCATACATGTCCAGATCAAAAAAAGTCTTCCCAACAAGGTTGTTTTTATACATTTTTCCGGCTTGGTTAATTTTTCGGGTAATTCGATTGATACTTACGCTCATCTATAGTTCCTTTCGTAAAAAGAGAAACTGTCACACCGACAGCCCCTTTTTTTTAATGCGCTTGCACTTTGCTTGCACATAGGGCGCTATAATGGGAAAAAATAAAAAACAGGATCATTGCAGACAGAGCGCAAAGGAGGCAATTATGGCAGGAAACGGAACCAAGGAAGTAAATTTGACGGAAATTCAGAAATCTTATCTGGCAATCTCAAGACAGATCAGCAATACCGTATTGACGGAGGAAGATAGTGAAAGATACAGCGGGTTTGTAATGTGGCTGCGAAACATTAACCAGCTCGCGGAGGATTTTTATACCCCGGATGAGAACGGAAATTATCCGGTAATGGATCAGGTGAGTCTGAATGCTTTTCAGGATTCCTATAAAAGAGCGTTGGAAGAGTGTGATGATGTACTTGCGCAAAACAGCAATGACGGCATTTCCGGAAGGATGAAGGAGATCGCCGGGGAGGTGCGCAAGCACTTGCTCCGGGACAGCGCGGGATTTGAATCCATCGTTTTGGAGGAGGGCAAGACCTATACCCTTGATGAAGTGATCTCGCTGGGAAGAACCCTTACCGTTGATATCGGACAGCAGCAGTTTTCCGGAATGGGCGGACAGATGTCATCCCGAATCCCCATTCAGGTACCGGATGCACCCGGGGGCAGTATGGATGGTTTCTTTACCAAGTCTTCCAATGTCAATACGGATGTTTCAATGAAGCGACTGCGCCAGAAAATGCAAAATGAACATCCGGCGATGATGGAACTGTTTGATACACTGGAAAAAACCGATAGCAAAAAACTTCTGCTGAGCGGCCTGGCAAATATCGATATGTATACGGCTATCGCAAAGGGTGTCTCCAGAGCACATGCACCGTGGCCGGAAACAAAAGAAGATATGGCAAAATATGCCTGCGCTTTCTTCAAGCAGGCATTTTCCGAAATCCTCCCGAAGGAAAAGGTGGAGCAGCTGGTAGCGCAGCCGGATTTTCTGCCGGCTTTGGATGAGTATTTCCGGGAGAAACAGCTGATCAACAATAATCGAAGCATTTATACCGCGCCTTCCGAGGAATGGCTGGGAGTAAAGGAAGGTTCCAATATCGACAAACGAAATGCAGCTATGGCTTCTGTTTCTGAGCTGCTCGGAAAGAAGGGACTGATCGCGGATGCGAAGCCGATGATCGTACTGATCGACGGACAGCCTACGGCAGGTACCTTTATGAACCGTGCGGACGGATATAATGCCCGTGACGGAAGACAGGATAACCCCATGCGGGAGTCGGAAACGGATGCCTACAACAATCCGGAGATCTTTGATGATGTGGCATCCATGCAGGCGATCGATTTTATCTGCGGCAATCTGGACCGGCATGACGGAAACTTTATGCTGCATTTCTCTGAGAAGGACGGGAAAAAGAAGGTGGACAGTATCGTTGCCATCGACAATGATCTGGCCTTTGGATTGAATGTACCGAAACCCGGGGATAAGACATCCTATGGAAATAAATTTATCCTGCCGGAAAACATGGGCGCCATCGGAGAGCAGACGGCCCAGAAGATTTCGGATCTGACCGAAGATGAGTTGAAGATCGTGTTGCGTGGTTACGGACTCTCGAAAGAGGAGATGGATGCAGCATGGGAAAGAACCAAGATCCTGCAGCAGGCGATCCTGGAAGGAAAAGAGTTTTACAAGGATGCAGAGGAAGGTGTCATTACCGCAGGACATCTGAGAGTGGTACCGGAAAAGGATTGGAACAAGTACGATCTGAAGGATCTGGCCAATGATACCGCAACGACCAGGGACATGAACCAGTTTGCCACTCTTCTGAATATGAAATCCATTGTCCGGAAAAATGAGGAGAATGAGAAGATGAAGGCAACCAGGAAAGCGCGGACAAAACAGATCCGTGAAGTCCTGTTTGAGGAGGCACCGAAGGCGGCTAATGCGGAGCCGGTAATGGCAGTTCCTGTCGGTACGGGGATCCGTTATCAGGTGAGCAAAAGAGAACGCCTGGGTGTAGAAAATCCGGAGAATGTCCGTGTAGTGATACCGGAGAACAGCAAGCTTTCTTCCATGAGTGGCAGTAATAATGAAAGAATTCCGCTTTCCTACCCCGGGGCGGACGGAAATCCGGTGGAAGGATTCTTTACTTCATCGGTTAAGATTGACGGAAAAGCGCAGGTGCGGAAAATTTTTGAAAAGCATATCGCGCAGCAGATGGGAGAAAACGGCGATCCGGTCCGTGCGGATATCCTTCACCGTACCTATGAGTATTGGAAACAGAATCCAGGAAGGCGTTATACAACAAGCAATTTTGACTTCGTAAAGATCGGTTTTGATCCGGAGACGGCGGCGCAGTTTAAGGCGGATAAGAAGCTTATGGCATATTATCGCCTGGTTCTGGGAAATGTCATGCTTACGGACAAAATGTATCGTGAAAACTATACTGAGATCGGCGCCAATATGGAAGGGGATATCGATAAGCGTAATATCGCCATGTCCAAGATGAGTGATCTGCTGGGAGTATCAAAGTGCATAGCGCATGCGACTACCATGCAGGTGCAGGGTGCGGAAGGAAAGATCACAGAAGGTATCTTTATGCGGAAAGCTCCCGGGACAAGTTTTATGGGCATTGAGCCGGGGGATGAAGTGGCAAAACTCAAGACGGCAGTTTTTGATGGCTCTCCGGCACTGAAGGATCTTGCGGATATTCAGATCATGGATTACATCTGCATGAATGTGGACCGAAATGAGAGCAATCTGTTTTATGAGTTTTCCGAAGACGGGAAAAAGTGCCTTGGCGTGACCGGGATTGATAATGATCTCTCCTTTGGTACGGTACGGCTGGCACCGGATCGCTCGATCAACCAGGATACCGCGCTCAATGATATCAAGGTGATCTCGGCGACGATGGCGGAAAAGATCAGCAATATGAGCGAGAGTGCACTGCGGAATACGCTGGATGGTCAGGGCCTGACCGATAAGGAGATCGAAGCAGCAATGGACCGTCTGGTCAATATTCAGGAAAAGGTTAAAGCAGGACAGATCCGTGTGGTGCAGGACAACGAGTGGGAGAATATGAAACTTTCCGAGCTGGCAGAGGGCGGGAATAATATCTTTGGAAAAGTGAATCATACTTTTACGGAATCTCTGGATGCGGTTCTGCGCTCCAAGCAGAGAGGCGAAGAACCGGAAAAGCAGAAGGTGGAATTTCCGGAGTGTACAAAGGTGGAGAACTTCAGCAAAGAAGCTCTGAAGGCGACCGAAGAGGACAGGATCATTCGTGAGGAGGAGCAGAATTTCCTGAACGGACTGAAAGATCAGTATAAGGATGTTGCGGCAAATCAGCCGATGGAAGATGCCGATGTTCTTAAGAATCTGAAGACTTTTGCAAAACTGTATGGCCGTCGCATTGAGGATGGAAACAGTGTTTTCCATGGAGCATCGCAGTTTTATGTGGATCTGAATAACCGGGTGCGTGAATTCAGCGAGCAGATCCGGCAGCTGGATGAAAAGGCGGGAGGAAATGAGAAACTGACAGGAGAAGATCTTTCGGCGG